>SHBR01000049.1 GCA_004212795.1 Candidatus Thioglobus sp. | reverse complement strand
TTGACCTAAATACCACCTATGAGGCGATTCGTATTTCGTCAGGCAACTCGTTTGTCCACGAAACCGAAAGTCAGGTAATCCTGAATGGCAGTCGGGACATCAATTTTACGATGGAGCTGGTCGTTAAAGATCTAGCCCTCTTTCAATCTATTGCAGACCGCGAAAACGTCCCTCTTGATCTCTCGCCCCTTCTTCTGGGTATTTTTAAGGATGGTCAGGAACGTTACGGTGGGAACGAATGGTCTCCCAATATTGTTCGTCGTCTCGAGGACGCATGTGGTGACCGTCTTCTCGCGCCCGGATTTCCGGCGGACATCATCGATAGCGAGCCAGAAATTGTTGGAGAAGAAGTAGTATCCAGGAAAGGGTAAGCGCTTGTTAAAAGCGTTCAGGTTTTTATGACCCAATTAGACATGTTGCAACGCAACATGTCATAATTTTCACCATCTATGCTGCACTTATCCTCACCTGCCGAAGCTAAAGAATGGTGCGCGTCCCAGCGTCGCCTGAACCAGACAATTGGTTTTGTGCCGACCATGGGCGCACTGCATCGAGGACATTTATCGCTACTCGATCGCGCTCGTCGGGAAAATACGGCATGTTGCGTCAGTATTTTTATCAATCCGCTCCAGTTCGAGGATGGACAGGACTTTGATGCTTATCCGCGCAATCTCGATACTGATTTATCCCTACTTGCAGACAACGGCTGCGATATGGTTTTTGAAGGCACTCTGGAGCAGTTCTTCCCGGAGATTGATCCCAAAGAATCAATTCCTTTAATCCCTGCAGGTCATTTCGGCAAGGGTCTTGAGGAAGAGTTTCGCCCCGGACATTTAGATGGCGTTAGGACAATCGTTGACCGATTATTTAAAGTTGTCGGAGAGTCAAAAGCTTATTTTGGCGAAAAAGATTTCCAACAAACCTTGGTTGTCTCGGATCTCGCAAGGGCTATTGGTTATCCCGAGGTTATCGTTTGTCCCACTGTTCGCGAAGTATCTGGACTTGCATTGTCCTCACGCAATTCATTACTTAAAGCTGAGCAAGCAAGCGATGTAACAAAGATTTATCAAGCGTTACTCGCAGCCAAAAAATTCTGGCAACAGGGTGAACGAAATCCCGAAACCCTACGTCGCGCGATGAACGATATCTTGGAAGCGAGCACGCTCGTGATTGAGTACGCTGCAATTCGTGATCCTGAAAACTGGTCGGCAAGCCCGCCTTACGGCCATCTCACTCAAGCTCAGGCACTTATCGCAGCGCGTATGGGGAGCGTTCGCCTCATTGACAACATGAGACTCGACAATGACACACCCTAAAGGATTTGCGAACGTCTTTGTCGCCAAATTTTTATCCGTTACCAAACAGGCATTGATCTACTTAGTGCTCCCCGCCGGCCTTAAAGTTGAACACTGCGCCCTCTTTGATGCCTGAAGGCCACCGACTGGTCAGGGTTTTCATTCGAGTATAAAAGCGCACTCCCTCTGGCCCGTGCATAAAGTGGTCCCCGAATAATGAGCGTTTCCAGCCGCCAAAACTGTGAAAAGCTAACGGAACCGGTATGGGTACATTCACCCCCACCATCCCAATTTGGGCGCGATGACCAAAATCGCGCGCCGCGTCGCCGTCACGGGTGAAAATTGCGGTTCCATTTCCATACTCGTGATCATTTACAAGTTTTAAGGCCGCTTCATAACTTTCCGCCCGAACAACGGATAACACCGGGCCAAATATCTCGTCTCGATAAATTGCCATTTCAGGTTTTACCCGATCAAACACGGTAGCGCCCACAAAACAGCCGGACTCATATCCTGGTATTGAAATATTTCTCCCGTCAACGACAAGATCTGCGCCCTCCTTAACACCTCGATCAATATAGTTTTTAATTCGATCGCGCGCATCAGGCGTGATCACCGGACCCATCTCAACACCGGCCTGGTCATAGGCGCCCACTTTAAGTGTTTCAATTCTCGGGACAAGTTGTTCCATCATCCGATCCGCGGTGTCCTCCCCAACCGCCACAACAACAGAAATGGCCATGCATCGCTCTCCAGCAGAACCATAGGCCGCCCCCATCACAGCATCGACGACTTGACCCATATCAGCATCCGGCATAACAACCATATGATTTTTCGCGCCGCAGAGGGCTTGAACTCGCTTGCCGTGCGCGCAGCCCGTCTGATAGACGTATTCGCCAACGGCTGTAGAGCCCACAAAACTAACCGCCTGAACCGACGGGTGAGAAAGAAGTGAATCAACCGCCTCTTTATCGCCGTTCACGACATTCAGAACACCATCCGGAAGTCCGGCCTCAGTAAGCAAGTTCGCCATAAACGCGGCGCAGGACGGATTACGTTCCGAAGGCTTCAATACAAACGTATTCCCGCATGCAATCGCCACGGGAAACATCCACATGGGAACCATCGCCGGAAAGTTAAACGGTGTGATGCCCGCAACCACGCCCAGGGGTTGGCGCATACTCCATGAATCCACGCCTGAGGCAACACTCTCGCTAAATTCACCTTTCAGTAACTGCGGAATGCCGCACGCGAATTCAACAACCTCGAGACCGCGCGTAATTGATCCTTTTGCATCATCGACTGTTTTGCCATGCTCGGAGGACAAGAGCCGCGCCATTTCGTCAATATTTTGAATCAGCAGTTCTCGATAGCGATATAGAACCTGCACCCGACGCGCGGACGGCATTTCAGCCCAATCGTGAAAAGCCTCTGCCGCATTACTAACGGCTTTATCCACCTCTGCGGCATCCGCTAATGCAACATTTCTAATCAACTCATTGGTGGCCGGGTTGTATACACCGCCCTCGCGACCGCTGATCCCCATGACTGATTGCCCGCCAATGTAATGGCCCACTACTTTCTTGCCTTCTGTGCTCATTCTTTACTTCCTCTATGTCGTGCTGACAAATTATCCTTTAACCACTAAAAAAACCAATGTTTGAAAAATCATCAGATTTTTCCAGAATCCAACATCGTGACGAGACCCTAACCATGCGCAATTTAGAGCAAGAAAAATCCAAACCAATATTCCATCATTTGCGTACGTTTGTTTTAGGCCTTGCCTTAGGTAACTGTCCAATTCTCGGTCTTTCTGACGAGCGACACAAGTTTGATCGCCTCGAAGATGCGGTTTACGAGCTCGAAGTTTGCGCCTATTGCGGCTTAGTAAATGATCAAGTCCTGCGGGGATACCAGAACATTCGAGAGCGCTTGGTGACTGAGCACTCGCTCAGTCAAGCGGCCATCGATATGGCTCGGGGCCTCGGCTGGCAACTTGCCTATGCTGAATGGCAGAATCGGGGGCTAGGCGGATTCCGCGGATGGTGTGCAAACGAAGGTATAGCGGCCGCTCGGTCTCTAGCCTCATATTCAGAAATCCCGGATCCATCGCTTGTTGAATAGACGGGATAAAGGCAGAATGAGAATCGTCTAAGACGCTAAAAATGCCAATCGCTCTACCTCAGGAGACAATGACAATAATGAATGCCCCAATAGGAGATAGCCACAAAAAGGATATCGCACACGCGCTCCATCCTTACACAAATCTTGCCGTCCACGAGGACCAGGGACCTTTAATCATCTCAAAAGGAGAAGGCGTTTATGTTTGGGACGACCAGGGAAATCGATATCTGGAAGGTCTCGGCGGTCTTTGGTGTGTATCACTCGGGTTTTCAGAGCCTCGCCTGGCCGCAGCAGCAGCTGATCAGTTCGCGGCCTTGCCCTACTCACATACTTTTGCTCACCGATCGACCGAGCCTGTGATCGCCCTAGCAGATAAACTGCTCGAGATTGCACCTAAGCCCATGACCAAAGCGTTTTTTCTGAGCTCGGGTTCCGAGGCAATCGATGCGATGATCCGCTTTACGTGGTACTTCAACAATGGTCGGGGCCTACCCGAAAAGAAGAAGATTATTTCCAGAAAACGCGGATATCACGGCGTAACGGTGGCAGGCGGTAGTCTTACGGCCATCCCATTAATGCAGAATGATTTCGACTTACCTCTCGATCGAATGATTCACACCGACACCGCAGGATACTATCGTTACGGCCGAACCGGCGAAAGTGAAGAGGAATTTGCAACACGTCTTGCTGATAATCTTGAGCAACTGATTCTGTCAGAAGGCCCTGAAACAGTGGCAGCTTTTGTCGCCGAGCCCGTCATGGGTGCTGGAGGCGTGATGACACCACCGGCGACTTATTTCAAAAAAGTACAAGCGGTTCTCAAAAAATATGATGTCCTGATGGTTGCGGACGAAGTCATTTGTGGATTTGGTCGAACAGGTAACATGTGGGGATGCCAAACCTATGATATCCAGCCTGATATGGTGACCTGTGCGAAACAACTTTCTTCTGGCTACCTGCCAATCTCCGCACTGATGATCTCCGATAAGATCTACGATGTATTAAAGGAACAAAGCAAAAAGCATGGCGCACTAGGGATGGGTTACACCTATGGTGGTCATCCTGTCTCCTGTGCTGTCGCCCTCGAAACACTAAAAATTTACGAGGAACGTAATATCGTGGAGCGCGTCAGAGAATTAGCCCCGCGATTTCAGGAAAGACTTTCTGCGCTTTCAAAAAGCTCGCTTGTCGGTGAGGCGCGAGGTGTCGGACTCATTGGCGCGCTAGAGCTTGTTGCAGATAAGAACACGCGAGAACAGTATCCTGCCGAACTAAAAATAGGCGCTACGCTTGCAGCACGCGCGCTCAACCACGGACTCGTGGTTCGGGCGTTACCGGGAGACGTCATTGGAATTTGCCCCCCGTTAATCATCACAATAGGGCAAATTGATGAACTTTTTGACTCTTTAACGATTGCGGTAGCGGAGACAGAAGCGCTGGTTAAAAAGGCCGCCTAAAACATTGAAAGATCGCCCAAACACGTTTCAATCAATTCTAAATGCTGGACTGAAACTGATAGCGTCTGCATTCATTTTCCTGACAGGTCTTGTTCATGCGTCACCTGCTATTGAGGTCGAACTGAGCTCCTCATCTGATATCTCAACCAATCAAGCAAGCGCTCGATTTGGGTGTAACGATAAAATCTTTGCACAAATAGCGATGTCTGAACTGGCGCCAGGCGCGCACCGACTTGAAGTGGACTGGATTGATCCCACTGGAAAAACACGTGAACACATTGACTATCCATTTAATGGGTCAGGAACCACGCGGTTGAAAATATGGCTCAAGCTACACCCGCCCAAGGGTTCAGGTCTATTTAGCTTCATCAATCCCGCAATGGGAATGGATGACTTTATCGGCAATTGGCGACTCTTTATCAAAGTAGATGATGCCGCGCTTGAAACTCAATTTGAAGTCGTTTGCTAAGGTGGTTGTGAATCCCGATGTGATTACAAAAATCCGCTCACTTGTTGCGAGCGCTGCCCTCGCCATGTCTATATCTATTTCAACAAGCCACGCGTTTGTTGAAGATATTTGCCTCGGCGAAGGGGGCCAAATAGAGAATTTCTACTACGACGCGGCGATACAGTCGATTCCAGAATGCGGTTATGGAAAGTATTATCCCCGATGCGTCTTTAAAGTCCTGAAGCGCTCAAGTGACACCTTTGGGGATACGTCAATTTGTCGCGGCATCATTCATTTTGAAGCAGTCTACTTCACCGCCCAGGCGGTTGGCTTTCGCGGAGATATCGCCTACTTCATTGCAGCGTTTTCTCAGGCGATTGACTTCAACCAGTATCGCGCAATTGACAGTTGCGGGATAGACCTTCCGTTTCGTTATTGGACTCCACCCTTGCGCGGACTTCTGCGAACCAGTACCGTGTCTGGCGGCTCAATCCGCCACCTTGGCGTTCCCTATGGAAATGACAGCGACACCACCGATGCGCTTTATCCCCAGTGGAACGCAATCGCCGAGGGCACGCTATCACGCTCAAGAAAGTGGGCATTTGGCGACTCCGACACACTTTGCCATGGTGGATTAACTAATAGCGAATCAAAAGATAACCCTTTTGGAGGAGACTCATGTGCAACGAGTGGAGAGCTTCTTTCGGATGTATCAAAAATCGTCAGTGGGCCGATTCCACTTTCCGGCGGCATAACCAAATTGGGTCCACAAATACTAAATTATGACTGCGAACCTGAATGTTGGTGCAACAACACTTGTCCCGAAGGATCGGCGCCACTCACACCTAAGAATACGCTTTTAGCTGAGGGAGATAACCTAGCCCGGTACATCGCAAAAAGTCCTTTCTCAAAGCTGGATAACGGCGCGCCCGTGCCCGAACTCATTGCAAGATTAGGTATTTATATGCACTGGCTATCGGATCGAGCGTCGCATGCAAACTGCACCAATGCTAAAAGGTCAAAGCTAAGCGGTCCCGACAGCGACGGGAATTACACAATCAATCTTGATACGTTGCGATGCAACGCGATATCCCATGCAATGTCTCATTACTGGGAGCAAGGGCTCGGCGATAAAGTAACCCGCGGCAGTGAAGCGGCCTTACGGCTCTACGCAGAAGAATTGGGCGCGTTTGCTGCTCGCTACCGACCACAGCATCCAGAGTGGTTTCGGGAAGTTCCGCCTTCTCTATCGATGGTCTATATTGTCGGAATGCCCGCAAATCCGGGCGTCACCTTGAGAGCCTCTTTAGAAAGAAGCGCTACAAAACGAATTAAAATTATCATGGATGCACTCGAAGAAAATAATTTTGACCCTATTCCTGGTTTCACCACCTTCTGCAATGAGTAAAAAATCCTCGCGCACCATCGAGTCCGTTTTAAGTGCTCAGATAACTTAGAACGGGTTATTCAAAGTAACATAAAAACCATCGCTACCCTCTTTGCCAGCGATATATTCAGCTCTCAGAACAACTCCTGCCTGCTCCCTCACCATAAAACTCGCTCCGCCGCCAAACGACGGGTAGACATTACTCGAATCCGAGCAATCATCCATCTCGTCATACAGGCAGGCAACGCCCCCATAGATCGTTAAACCAAATCTTCCTTTTAATCTAATCCGGTTATCAACTGCGAAATGCGTCGAGTTCGGCGCAAGCTGCATGCCGCGAACATAACCCCGTAACGCGATTGAAGAATAACCGCTAATCGGCGCTTGCTCAGCCCAACGCCCCGACAGTTGCCACGCCAAAACATAACGCTCGGCTAGGGAATGATAAGAAGCGAAGTTTGCACGGTAGACGTCGTAATCATCAGATCCACCAAAATCTTCGCGATAGGCATAATTACCAATGATCAGGTGCTTACCCGACTTCGGGTTGCGTTTGTGATCTCTCGAATCTAATTCAGCTGCTAAACCGAGACCCACCGAATCAACGCCCGTTAAGCCAATCGTCTCCAGCGCTTGCTCCACTGCGCCCTCCGCCTCAATCACGTAGTTTGAGGCCATCGCCTGAATGCCAAGAAACCAGTTAGCCCCCACCCGATAGCTATATCGACCCCCCACCATATGCACCTTATCGGTTGTCTGCGCGGGCAATCCAGACCCCAGAAAATCATCATAGTCATTGTTTACTCGTCCGTTAACGAGTGCCACATTTAATTGTTGTTGTCCACGATCAAAAAACATTTGGGCAAATAAGGCAGCGAATGCTGAGTCGCTATCGCTATATGTGCCCGATAAGGAGAACATGGAGGGAGCCGATTCGGAGTCAAATTGATGTAAATATCCGGCAACGGCGCCAACGGACGTACTCATTTTTGGATTACTCGTTAACAGCGGGACCACAAAAAATGGCTTTTCCTTTGCCGTGAGCTCTGGCTCGCCTGACTCGCCACTAAACGCACTCCCCGGCGCCAACAGGAGACTCCCACAAATCCACAGCAGTTTCCATACTGACAAACGGCTGATCATTTCGAGGGGCAGTCGAAATTTTTTAATTAGATAAAAGTTCATTTCGGCAGTTCGTTAATTTCGCAGAACTTACTATAATCTTCGGGCTCTGCGGGCCTGAAGTATTCCACCTCGCCTTTTGTGAAAGTATAAAGATCGCCGTCAAATATTTTTAAATTTGAGC
Organism: Candidatus Thioglobus sp.; assembly: GCA_004212795.1. GTDB lineage: Bacteria > Pseudomonadota > Gammaproteobacteria > Arenicellales > UBA868 > UBA868. The sequence continues at coordinate 7,005 of SHBR01000049.1, read as the reverse complement.
AACTTATGTCGTTGGAGCCAGATTCAGAACTACCCGAGCCACACCCTGCAAGGATAAGCGCCAACCCGACTAAAAAATGGTTATTAATTTTCATTATTTTGTATTTGTGATGATCTTCACGATCAATAAATTAGAATTGCACGATAAATTTTTTTAACCCAAATAAGGCGACGTCATGGCCAGAAAACCAAGTTTTTTTAGATCAATCGCAACACTCCTTTGCGTTACGCCCGTAACCGCGATGGCGCTCACAAGTTCTATCACTTTTTACACTAGCTCCACACAAGTCCCTGAGGGATCATCGGTTGCTATCAACCAACCTTTGACTATCGAAAGCGGCAATTCCAAAGTCTATATGCAACGCGGCCAGGCGATGAGCCGGATCGAGCATACCTACGAGCCTTACTGCTATTTCGCAACGAAACGACCAAAAGCCGAAATGAAAATCACCGCCACTTTACAGCCAACCGAATTTACCGTAATCAAGGAATATCGTCGGCGTGATCAAACAGCCTCAATACCATATGAGGTGGCGAGTTCAATCAGCATCGGGGTTAGCATTGGCTCAGGAACCTGGCTTGCCAGAGCCGAAGGCGGTCCCCAGAACCTGAATTACTATATGAAGCTATCGAACGACTCACAATCACCGGTAACGGCGCTCGTCTGTGGCATCTACGCCCAACCGGATGAGCGTGGCATACCGACATTAGACGAGATGAAAACCGCAGTCGGCTCTCTCGCTTCTATTACGATCACGGACTAAGTCAATCACCGAGGGAACATGAACTGCAACTGCAGCCGTAATTGCCAGTCCGCCTGATTGGTCGGTCGCGCAACATTGTGATAGAGGCTCATCTGGCCGTTTACAGGCAATTTACCCAATTTGAAAATCTTGCCGTAACCTAAGCCTAACGGCACAGTCCATTGCTCACCACTGTCGGCTTCCCAATTAGCCGTGATAATGGGCGCGAAGGTGAAATATCGCGCCCCCGGCAGGTTGTAGTTAATAAACGGCTGCAACGTAAATAAATTGACGTCATTGTTTCCCGACCCCGAGACTGACCAGATATTGTTGATTAATCCACCATACACCCAGGCGCCATCAAACGTTAACGCAACCAAACTTGGTCCTAGCCCCCATTTATCTGCAGTCAATTCAGTATCACCCGTCGGCAATAGTGCAACACCGCCCGCGCCCCAAATCCACTTTCCCGCTACCTTGGGTGATAGGAAGCCTGAAAAGCTGATATCGCCGAGGCCACTGGTTCGCTCTCCATTTGGTGTCAATGCAGGCTGGGACATCACCGGAAGAATCGTTCGGGTAATAAGATTCCAATTCTCCCCGACAGAAAAAGGCCATACTGGCTGAATGTTCAGAATATTCTGGGTCTTTTCTTCAGGCCCAAAATTTGTATTGGTATTGTTCTGAAACGGCAAACTGATCATCGAGGCGATCGGGTTTTGCGCCGCCTTCGCCAAATCTTCAGCACTCGGCTCCTGGGCATTAACTGCCGCTGACATCGGCACAATGGCCACAGCTGCTACCGCAAACACAATCTTTAAAATAATCTTCTTCACAGACGACTCCTTCAGATTCCAAATCATAAATTTTTTCCCACTATTTTTTAAACGACCCCAACAATAGTCGTGCCGTGTATGAGTCAATTCCGATTCGAGGTTCGACGAGACGTACGTCTTGCCACCCGGCGGTTGCTGTCGGCCTCCGCTTCATTAAAAGACGCGGAAACCCATCCCTGCATCGCTTGAGTGTTTACCGTGATCTGTACAGAACCTAACAGCATCAACGCAGCCACCGCTGACCCCTTAACGAACAGTTTAAAAATCTTACAGAACATAACCATACCCCATATCTTTTTCTTAGAAATTAGCACCAAGACGAGCCACAAGACTGGCGACTCGCTGTTCGTCGGGAGGTACGACGAGCAACCCTTCGATCCTCGCTTGCCTCAGCACCATTGAAATTTAAACTCACCCAGACAAGATTATTGTCGGTTGAAAAGTTAACGGACTGTGTCATCAATAGCGCGACGCCGAGAAGCGCTGCCCCCGAATATTTAAATAATCTCATCTTTTTTCCCTTGGCTTAACAGCCGAACCATAAGCCTCTAGATTAGTATTCAGGCTGCATGTCGACGAATTTGGCGCGCGCATATCCCTCGGGCGCACTCATCGTAAAGCTGCTTTCGCTGATCGTCGGGTTTAAATCCCAGTTTGAGAACGTGATTTCAAATTCTGGCGCGCCGGCCATCCACTTTGAAGTAATCATATACTTGCATGGCAGCAGATCTTGCTCATTCATCCACAGATGCCAGTCCACATCAGGACCTCTCATCACGACATAGTGACAGGCGGAACCGTTTATCGGGGCTAATCCCAAATAATGCGACTCTGAAACCTCAGCCAATAACTCTTCAGCGACATCTGCATAAAACATGTCCCGGCCCGGAAGGTAAGCGCCAGCCTCCGAAGTCAAAATATCCATTACTTCGTCATTGGTTCCTGACACGGGAACAGAGACAAAAATTTGCGACGTATGTCCCACCCCATACACCGTTGAGCCATCATAGGAGACGGTTTGATTAATCAGCGCGCCAGATCTAGAGAACATGAACCCTTTTGATCGACTCAGAAGGATCGATCCTTCTCGATGCGAGCGTATTTTGAGCCCTTGGCTCAATACTGCCTCCTCAGATACGGCGCCATCGACCGATATCGCCTCAGCGTTGGCAAGCTGACTGAGAGAGCGCTTGGCGAGCGCTTCCGGATCAATATCGCTTTCCGCGAGAACGGCTCCATTAACTAACCCTAAAACTGCAAAAATCTTCAAGAATTTCATCTTCCGAATAACCTTGTTGTTGTGAACGCAAAAACTATTTTTGCTTTTACACCCTTTTACTTAGGATTTAATTAAACAACAAAGACTATGAAATTTCCAGACTTTTGTTCGTTTTGGCGATCGCTTATTTGTTAAAATGAAATCCTTAGAAAACGTCTAAAATTAAACCCCGTGTATGATTAGACCCTGATTTAGAACCCGCTCAGAACTCAGGTACCACTCAAGTGGAAAACCGTGGCCAAACCAGCACAGATAAGAACAATCTAATGCCATATTTACCGATCTCGAAATATCTTTTGTCATTTGTATGGATACTTCCTCTCCTGATCGCCTGTAGTTTATTTGGCACTCAACCCGCAGTCGCTCAGAGCCAGACAGCTGTTGAAACGGAAATTCTAGATGACTCAGTAAGCGCCAATGATCGAGAGAAGCTACTCGCGAGACTGAGCGATAAAGAGGTGCGGGATATCGTCTGGAATCTAATTCAAACCGAAACCAAAAACAAAAAAACCCGCAGCCCTCTTGCTACTGAACTGAGCCAGCTCACCGATCAGTTTCGTTCAAATTTCGAAAATCGCGTTCATGATCTTCCCAAGCTGCTCACATTACCCTCCATCCTTGGTCAAGCAATTACTCCGCCCGGTAGAGAAAAAGGATTTCTAGCGATTGTTTTTCTCGCAATCGCGTTATTTATTTTAATTGGATGGATGGGTCAGCACCTCTGCAAAAAAATGACACGGGTCATTTACGTAGCTCTCACAACAGCCAGAAACGAAAACTTTCCCCAGAAACTCGCGAGACGTTTCCTGATTCTCTTGTATGACCTGGTGCATCCTTTTATTTTTACCGTGACGGCCTATCTCGCTTTTATCGTCGTCTACGAAGGTTACGAGCCAAATCGCATACTGATGCTGAGCATTTTCACAGGTATTTTCAGCGCTTGGGCCTTGATAAAAACCGCTGACTGCATCTTTTCACCGAATAGATCAGATGCCCGATTGACTTCACTTGATGATGCAGATTCAAAGATGATAAGCCGACATTTAAACGTCGTTATTATTTACGCAATAGCGCTTTACTTTTTCTCCGGGTACCTTAGCGGCATCTCTTCGATAATTGACGTCTCGTCAATTATCGAGATCACAAATAGCTTTGGTGGACTCTCAATAATGGGGTTAATTATATTTGTGATGTGGAGAGTTCGTTCGCCCATCGGAAAATTAATCTTATCAGGAAACCCACCCGGGCTAGCCAGAAAGCTGCTGAGTGCTATCTGGCCCGCTATTGGAACAGCGCTTATCGTCGCGCTTACGGCCATCGGTATTTTCAGCGCACTCGCCTTGAATGTAGATAACGTTTTTAATTCCGTTCTTAAAACGCTTCTTCTGCTGTTAGTCTGTACGCCTATATTAGTGGGCTTGATCGGTCCATTAATACGGCAGTGGGGACTCAATACAAGCACAGAAGATACCGAATCCATCCCTCGAGTGGGGTCCCGCAGTGGAATTGTGCAGCTCGCGCGCCTGATCTTGTTCTTTACCGCGGCTATGCTGCTAGGACGAATATGGGGAATCGACGTTGTCGAGATTACCCGATCAAGCCTTGGTGAGCGAGTGAGTGGCGCGGTGACCCAAGTTGTTGTGACCATTATCATTGCTAATCTCATATGGAATCTTGCGAAACGTTGGATCACGTCCCAGCAGAATGATCGAGATGATGCAGACTCATCGGCGGGCGGTGATCCCGGCGGGCAAGGGCTCACTCGGATTGAAACAGTGCTGCCCCTGCTGCGCGGTTTTCTGCTGGTCACGATCATCACTGTGGCAACGATGATTTCGCTTTCAAGCCTTGGCGTCGATATCGGGCCGTTAATAGCCGCTGCCAGTGTTTTGGGTCTGGCCATTGGCTTTGGCGCTCAGACCCTTGTGGCCGATATCATTTCAGGCATTTTCTTTCTTGTCGATGATGCATTTCGAAAAGGCGAATATATTGATGTCAGTGGCAACACCGGAACTGTCGAAAGTATCTCCGTGCGCTCAATGCAGTTACGTCATCACAACGGACCCATTCATACAGTTCCGTACAGTCAAATCGGCACGTTGACGAACTTTAGTCGCGACTGGGTTATCATGAAATTCGAACTTCGAATTCCGTTCGAGGAAGACGTTGAAAAAGTTCGCAAACTCATAAAGAAAATCGGCACAACACTCTTGGACGATCCCGAGCATGGATCTGAATTTCTTGAGCCACTAAAATCTCAGGGCGTTAATAGAATGGATGATTCTGCTTTTGTCGTGCGGTGCAAATTTTCATCAAAACCAGGGAAACAGTGGGCGCTACGTCGAATCGCCTACGCTGAAATACAGTCCGCTTTCTCAGAGGCGGGCATCAAGTTCGCGCCAAAAAGAGTAGTTGTAGAAGCAGTGAGTTCCGAAATCGCCGCGGCGGGTGCAGCCGCATTAGTCTCAAACCCTGAAAGTGAATCTGGCAAATCCTAATGACTAAAACCAGAAAAATAATCTCGCTGATCGTTCTACCTCTTTTAATGACGCTAACTTCGATCGGATACACACAAAACGCACTCTTCCTCAGAAATTCGATTATTGCTGAGTTACCCGCCAGCGACCTTGATTCATTGCTGGAGGCTATTTCAATAAAGCTGGACGACGCTGCCTCAACAGAAAGCAGCACTTGGGTTAGCGAAGCAGGAGATACCACCAGCACTCTCATCGTCACTAGTGACTATGAAAAAAATAATCTTAACTGTCGAAGTCTTGAAATCGACACAACCCAGCAGGGTCAACGCGTTGTAACAACCTACGGCTTTTGTAATGTTGACGGTAATTGGCTAATGGATGCGCAGTAATGATTTTCGCTCAAAAATTGAACCCTCAAAACATGATTAAACTGGCCTTGGTTGGCTTCCTCAGCGCCATGGCTTCAATCGCTATGGCAGATGATGCGAATCCAACGCCAGACAAAATAGAGGAGATCCATGAGGACTGGTCTGAGTGGGTTCTCGGCACGGCAAATAAGATCGACGGCTTCTTTTCTAATTCACAGGCGGATGAAGATGCGCAGAAAACCCGTATCCGCGGCTGGATTCAGGGCCAATATGATGAAAACGAAGGGTCGAAAGTTCGATTACGTGTCAGGGCAAGGGTATCCCTGCCAAACACTGAAAACAGAATATCTCTGGTCATTGGCGATGATCAAGACGAGCAAACGCTTGACCCTGCAAACGAGGATCAGCAGAACGTTAGTCTCCAGTTCAGAAGCAGGCGCGATACCGCGCTAAAGACCGTCCGATTTGACCTGGGTATCAGACGAAGGGATAGTCAATATCAGCTTTATGGCAGAGCCCGTCACACCAAAATATTTGAAACCGCGAGTACTTGGGTACCGCGCCTAACCAATTCCTTTTACTACTTTACTAAAAGCAGGTTTGAATACCGAGGAGAGGCGCAGTTCGATCGCGTCCTGGGCAAAAACCTTTTCTTCCGACCCACTTCAGTGCTTCGCTGGTATGAAAATAACCCCGACGAATGCAACGGGGGATGGTGTTACGACCAGTTTTTTAGCCTCTATCAGCGCTTGGATCAAAAAAAGCCAGCAGCGCTGGCCTATGATCTGGAATTTTATTTCAGAGAAAAGCCTGAATTTGAGGTTTTTGATACGGTCATCAAAGCTCGGTATCGGCGCAAAACGGATCGGGACTGGCTGTTCTGGGAGGTTGAACCCGGGATCCACTTTCCTTCAGATTATGACCACGATCTTACATTCAGGATCCTGGTGAAGCTCGAGGGTATATTTGGCTACAACACAGAAGCCAACATTAATGATTACTTCACCCCAGCGGAGGCTGACTGGGCAAGTCAAAATCCGACTAACTAATGAACTGTCGCTGAAGTAGCCTGAAGCGCATCAAAATACATTTTGTACGCAAGATAGTACTTATTAATATTGCGGACATAATCAACCGTCTCTCGCCCTATTTTCTCTGCGGCAATAACCTCAACATTCGCAAACCACTTATTAGGGTCAAGGCCGCGATCCGCAGCGAGGGCGCGAAGCCTCCGAATCTTGCTCGGACCTGCGTTATAAGAAGCCCAAGCCAGATCCATCCGAACGGCGGGATCCAGACTTGG
>SHBR01000048.1 GCA_004212795.1 Candidatus Thioglobus sp. | reverse complement strand
TCCTCGGAGTTATCGGGACAGAGATTTTGTGTGGTGGTTGGGGGTGCTTGGTCTTTGGGATCTTGAAGTGATGGAGCCCGGCAAGGAGCACGTCACCATTGCGGTTAGCGGTTCCCATGGGGGGTTCACGATTGACTTTCGCGAGCTTGCTCATCGAGGCGTCACGCTTGTTGGCCTAACCGAGGCTTTTGAGGGAAAGACGATTCACTTTACGGATGATCTCAGTCGTAATATCTTGGATGGCGATACCAGCTACCTTTCATTGCTTGATGCGGCTGATGAATATGTCAGGCGTAATGGTCTTGATCTGCCTGAAGAGCCAAAGGCTCGAAAAATGTTAGCTGATCCCGAGTGCATGACCCATCCCATTCGAGAGATTGATATGACGGTGAGTCAGATCACCAGCATTATTTGGGCAACAGGATTTTTAAGTGACTATGACTGGTTGCAGGTCGATGCCCTGGACGGAGACGGTAAACCCGCTCACCAGCGCGGCGTTTCGTCCGAGCCTGGTGTTTATTTTGTGGGATTACCTTGGCTGTCCCGAAGGGGTTCGTCTTTTATCTGGGGGGTATGGCACGACGCAAAGCATATCGCAGGCCATATCGCGACTCAGCGACAGTATGCGGCTTATTGTCCTGGCGACTAAATTAAGCCATTGAAGTTTCAGATGATCAAGTGACGGCATCCCAGATTAATCGGGTCGGCAGACCAAACCTAATGGGGTTATTGGATTTGCTCTAGATGTATGCCCAGAATTGATTCTGAATCAAGGAAAGGGTAGTGACCGTACCAGTAATAATCCAAAGGATACGCTTAACGTGCATAGCGTCTACATGGGAGATTTTTTTAATACTTTATATAATGGTACGTTGATCTGCAGTTAACGTCGATCCGGGCATATTGACCCAATAATAATGGTAGCAATGGATATCAATGAATTACTCCTAACCCATGAAGTCGCCATTCGAGCGGGCGTCTTTTTTGGGGTGTTAATCTTAATGGCCGTGTGGGAGGTTCTTGCGCCGCGTCGTGCGTCTACCATTTCAAAGGTTGTTCGTTGGGGGAACAACCTTGGACTGGTGGTCTTCAATAGTATTTTACTGCGCTTTATTTTCCCTACGGCGGCCGTCGGTGTAGCGATTTTTGTTAGTGAGCACAATTGGGGACTCCTGAATTATGTTCAGTTGCCGTCTTTCGCAGCCGCCGCGATATCGATTGTGGTGTTGGATTTTGTTATCTATTTTCAGCATGTCCTGATGCATGCGATTCCCGCTCTTTGGCGGCTTCATCGAGTGCACCACGCAGATCTAGATTACGACTTCACGACTGGCGTTCGATTTCATCCCCTTGAAATCATTGTATCAATGTTGATTAAGTTCGTTGCTATCCTGATCCTCGGACCGCCGGTAGCAGCCGTTGTTATTTTTGAGATAATTCTGAATGCGTCGTCCATGTTTAATCATGGAAATATAAAGCTTCCCGCGGCGCTGGATCGGATTTTACGTTTGCTGATTGTGACGCCGGACATGCATCGGATTCACCATTCAGTTGAGAAAGACGAGTCGAATCGAAATTTTGGCTTTAACCTGTCCTTGTGGGATCGCTTTTTCGGTACGTATCGTAGGCAACCTCGAGCCGGCCATGAGGAAATGGTTGTGGGTATCCAGAATTATCGCGAACTCAGGGATGTCACCTCGATCCATGGACTTTTGCTTCTGCCGTTTCGAAATAAACCAGATGAATTGACTGTCGATCATCACGGACCCCGTAATTAGCATGTGGCAGCGCGAGAAGGAATTGCGACTTTGATTTCTAGATATGAATAAAACCGGCATTCGAGCGCTGCTATTCGTTTTAATTGTTATCGGGCTGAGCACCGCTTTTTTTTATCGGGAGAGTGCGAGTAGTGAGGTTTTGGCGCAGGGGGTCAGTCGCGTTGGCGAAATGGGACCATTGTTTTTTATTGGGATGTACGCTGTCGCAACCGTTTTTTTTCTGCCAGGCTCTGTCATGACGTTGACTGGCGGTGCTATTTTCGGCCCGGTTTGGGGCGTGCTTTTTAGCTTGGTAGGTGCGACGATCGGCGCAACAATTGCTTTTTCGATCTCACGCTATTTGGCAGCAGACTGGGTAGAGCGGAAAGCGAGTTCGAGGGGTCGTCGACTAAAGCGAGGTGTGGATGCAGAGGGTTGGCGCTTCATCGCATTTGTCAGACTGGTGCCTTTATTGCCATTTAATATTCTCAACTACGCTCTTGGACTCACCCGTATTCCGATTTCGCATTACATCTTTGCAACGTTTTTTGCGATGGCGCCAGGTGCCATTGCCTATACCTATGTTGGTTTTGCAGGACGCGAGTTGCTCGTTGGTGAAGATGGCCTGATCCAGAAAAGTCTTTTTGCGGTCGGACTTGTTGCGCTGGCGGTTTTTTTACCTGGATTTATCCGACGCCTGCGCCAGAATCAAATGTTGGATGTCCATGATCTTCAAGAGAGATTATTATCTGGACAGGATATGCTGATTTTGGATGTGCGCTCGCGTGATGAATTTATTGGCGAGCAGGGCCATATTCCTCAGTCTTTAAACATTCCACTACCCGAGCTTGATACGCGAATCGACGAATTGCTTCCATATTTGGACCGCTCCATTGTGATTGTGTGCCGCTTGCATAAGCGGTCCGGGAAGGCGACCCGAATACTCGAACGCCAGGGCTTTAATGATTTGCATGTGGTGCACGAAGGAATGACAGCTTGGGTGGAAGCTGATTTCGCCGTAGCGCTAGATTAAGAGAGGTCTTGATCTTGCACGATATGCTCTCTAAATTGAATCCGAACGCCACGGATTTCCCACGGTTGCAGCGAAAGCGTCTTCAAACCCTGCAGGTGAATCTGGGGTATCTTTGTAACCAGTCCTGCACGCATTGTCATGTCAATGCCGGACCTAATCGAACCGAAGTGATGATATCCGATACCGTCGATGCCGTGATTGATTTTCTTGATGAGAATCAAGTGAAGCGACTGGATTTGACGGGCGGCGCACCGGAATTAAATCCATATTTTCGTCATCTTGTCATTGCCGCGCGAGCGCTTAACGTTGAGGTTATCGATCGCTGCAATCTGACCGTTTTGCTCGAGACAGGTCAGGAAGATCTGGCCGAGTTTCTCGCCTCGCAAGAAGTTGAAATCGTCGCCTCATTGCCATGCTATTCAGAAGAAAATGTAAACAGTCAGCGTGGAAAAGGCGTATTCCATGACAGCATTATGGCGCTCCGTCAGCTGAATAGACTGGGCTATGGCGACGCGAACTCGGGCCTTCAGCTGAACTTGATGTATAACCCGATAGGCCCTTTTTTGCCGCCATCCCAAAAGGCTTTGGAAGTCGATTATCGACAGCATCTTGATGACCGGTACGGGGTTCAGTTCAGTCAACTGTTTACCCTCGTAAATATGCCCATTCAACGTTTCGGCAGTACTTTAGTCTCGAAGGGTGAGTTTGAAGACTATATGACGCTGCTTCGCGACAATTTCTCTGCTGAAAATCTTTCGAGGGTGATGTGCCGTGAATTAATTAGTGTTGACTGGCAGGGCTTCGTTTACGACTGTGATTTCAACCAAATGCTGGGTTTACCGTTATTGATCGATGGAAATAAGCGACCCCATATAAGGGATATCAGACCTGTAAATCTGGAAGGCCGGTCTATAGGGGTGGCCGATCACTGTTATGGCTGTACGGCCGGATCAGGCAGTAGTTGTGGTGGTGAGTTGACTTGTTGACGCAGGAGCGCAGTCACCGGCACCAATGACTATTTCAGGCATCTCGATTATTGTCCCTGCCCTGAATGAAGCAAGCCATATTACCGAAGTGCTCGGTAGGCTTCAGGCGTTTCGGAGGCGAGGACATGAGGTAATCGTAGTTGATGGCAGCAGTAGCGACGCCACGGTTCTAAAAGCCACACCATATGCCGACTATGTGTTTTCTGCGCCTCGAGGCAGGGCCAAACAGCTAGCTGCTGGCACTCGTCGCGCTCATCATTCTGTTTTGTGGTTTGTACATGCTGATACATTGGTGCCGGATAACGCAGACCATCTAATCCTTGAGGCGCTCGATCACGCTCGTTGGGGACGTTTCAACGTCCAGCTTTCCGGCCGGGATCACTTTTATTCCCTGCGCATCGTTGAAGGATTGATGAATAAGCGATCGTTGATAACCGGTATTGCAACGGGCGATCAAGGGATATTTGTTACCCGTTCTGCATTAGATGCCGTGGGGGGGATACCCAATCTGCCGTTAATGGAGGACGTGGCGTTGAGCCGACTGTTGAAAGCGGTTGGCCGGCCGGCTTGCATTAAGACGCCCTTGGTTACCTCCAGTCGCCGATGGGAGCAGGATGGTATTTTTCGCACCATTGTCCTGATGTGGCTGCTCCGCAGCGCCTATGGCCTTGGGGTTTCACCTAAACTTTTGAAAAAGCTTTATCACTAGTTATGACAGGGGGCGTGATTCTTGTGTTTGCGCGAGCACCGGAGGCAGGTCAGGCAAAAACACGTCTGATTCCAAAATTAGGACCAGAAGGGGCTGCTCGACTGCAATCAAGACTTGTTTGTCTCACGCTAGACACCGCGACAGCATTTCATAACGCTTCGGTACAACTTTGGTGTAGTCCTGACCGGCATCAATCATTTTTCAGTCAGTGCCGTGCGACCTATGAGATTGCATTGCACACGCAATCAGGAGTGGATCTTGGGGAGCGTATGTTAGATGCTTTTAATCAGGTATTGGCGGATTATGAGTGGGCTCTATTAATTGGTACCGATTGTCCTGATCTAAGCATTGAAGATTTCGAGCAAGCTGAACAAGATCTTAATAACGGCGTTGATGTGGTTCTCGGCCCGGCTGCAGATGGGGGCTACTATCTGATCGGCCTCAAGAGGCCTGAACCCAATCTTTTCCGGAACATTCCGTGGGGGGGTTCGGAAGTGCTGTCCTGCACGTATACCCGTCTCGAGGAATCAGGTTTAACTTGCTCGAAACTACACGAGCATCATGACATTGACCGACCTGACGATTTGATTCGATTTCCAGGACTGTTTGATGCAGATAGAAGATAGTTGAGCGATAGAGAGCCGCTAAAACCCATTTCTGCGTGGGTTGTTAGGTGAAACCCAAGCTACCAGTGTGCGCCTGCATTGACCTGTATATCTTCCATTGTTAGAGCGGGCGAGAGATCGGAACATAAAAAAGAGACAAGTTCCGCAATTTCTTGTGGCTGGACCAGGCGGTTTTGTGGATTGGCAGTCGCGATTTCTTCTTTGTGCGATTTAGGCGTTTGACCCGACTGCTCTGCCATTTTTTTGATACTGTTTTGAAGCATTTCGGTTTCCACCCAAGTCGGGCTGACTGCGGTGCAGGTCACCCCTCGACCAGCGCCTTCCAGCGCGACCGCGCGCGTTAGACCAAGCAAGCCTGCTTTTGATGCGCAGTAGGCCGCGTGAGTAGAGACAGCCGTTGTGGCTGCGGTGGAAGCTATATTTACAATTCGTCCCCAGCGATTGGTCAGCATATCGGGTAGACAAGCTCTTGTCATTTTAAAAGGACCATTAAGATTGGTTTCAATCACGAGATCCCAGTCTTCGTCACTATGGCCGCATATTTCCTGGTGGAGTGATACGCCCGCCGAATTGATGAGGAGATCGGGTACGCCGTAATGACTCTTTACTGAAGCCACAAATTGATTCACAGACTCAGAATCGCAGACGTTCAAAGTGCCGACAAAAAAATCTGCTTTAGTCAAATGATCATATGCTTCAGCTCTACGCCGACCGCCAATGGCAACGTTGGCGCCACGTGACTTGAGGGTCCGGGCGATCTCAAGTCCGATGCCAGCCGTGCCGCCTGTTACGATCGCAACCCTGCCTTGATGCCATAACTCTTTAGTCATAGGAAATCACGCTAGGCTTGAATCGCATCTGTTTTTATCATTTTGACACATGGACTTTCTACACCATATTGAACATCTGCGTCGTTTGCCGCTAATCCCGAGTGACGTATTTCAGTATTTGAATAATTTGATCAGGCGTTTGAGCCCATGCCATAGCGGCGGCATCGACTTCTTTAAGCGCATGGACAATATCCTCATCATGGAGCGTGATGTAAGGCGTACTTTTTGCTGCGCAAAATCCGGCATCAAAAGCCGCATTCCATTGTTTGTACTTGGCCCCAAATCGAATAACTGCGATATCGCAATTTTCCAGCTGTGTTCTCGTTCGAATCGCATTTACTTTTGAAGATTTATGATCACGCCAGAAAGCGTCCTGCTCAGATCCAAGCACATCTCCCGCAGCATCACTGGCTTCATGATCAGTGACTGCTGAGGTAAATGTGATCGGCAGATTATGAATCGCCGAACCATCGATTATTTGCTGCCTCCAATCCGAGTGAATCTCACCTGATAAGTAAACTGTCCAATTCATCAATCTTTCCTTCTGAAATAGTAATTACGCCCTATGATCCACAGCTTAACGAGAGAAAAGACGCTTAGCCGGGCAAATAACCCGCTAGTTCTTTTTCGACCCCTTTGGGGTCAGCCTTGAGGCCTTCACGCAGCCCGCTCGCCATTTCCCCCGGAAAGATCTCTTCTTCGCCCTTCAAAATGCCATCAATAATGGCGTCAGCAATGTCCGCAGGCGGCATTTTGGGAGGGGGGAAATCCCGACTCATGTCGGTATCGACAGCGCCCGGCATGACTGCCATCACAAGGGTATTGTCAGCATCAAGTTCAGCGCGGACACCTTCGGTCAGTCTTAGTCCTGCTGCCTTGGATGCACATAGGGATCCCATAAGGGGGAGGGCCACGTTGGACAGAATTGACAGGAGATTAACAATGCAGCCACCGCCATTATTTTTTAGGATAGGAGCAAAGGCGCGACACATACGTAAGGTGCCAAAGTAATTGGTCTCCATTTCTGCCCGCGCATCATCGATGCCATCGGCAGCTAGTAACGCCGACATTTTATTAACACCAGCATTATTGATCAGCAAATCAACATCCTGGCAATGCGCGGCTGCCTGATTGACCGATGCATCATCTGTGACATCTAACGAAAGTGTTTTGACTAGATCCGGATAGGACTGGGAGAGTTCTTCGATATCCGAGATGTTTCGCGCTGTCGCATAAATCTTTTTGACGCCACTCTTTGCGAGCGCTTCGACTAGCTCACGTCCTATACCTCGGCTCGACCCTGTTACCAAAGCCGTTGTTCCTTTCATGTTCATTGCTTTAACCCTATTTTGATTTTCAGTCTCGCTAATCGTGGTTTTTAGCCAGTTCCCATCTGGTTCAGGAAGGGGCACCGCGTCTATCAAGGACTGAGTGTACCGGCGTCTGGGTTGTGTGAACATCTGCGCAACAGGCCCAGACTCTACCTGTCTCCCATCAAGCATGACGATTACTTCGTCACAGATACTGCGTACCACTGAAAGATCATGACTGATAAAAATCAGACACAGTCCCAATTGTGTTCTTAAGTCGTCCAATAGATTCAGGACTTGGGCCTGACTGGACATATCAAGGCCCGAGACGATTTCATCCGCGACAATTAAAGCGGGGCGAATAGAGATGGCGCGGGCGATACAAACCCGTTGCAATTGTCCGCCGCTTAGTTCGCGCGGATATCGCTTCCCCAGCGATGGATCAAGTCCCACCTGTCGGAGTAAGTCTGCGGCTTGTTCCCGGGCTTCTGAGACGCCGGCGATTTTGTTGTAAGCGAGTAGTGGCTGTGAGATGGCATCATCCACCCGCCGGCGGGGATTAAGCGCCGCGCGCGGTTCCTGAAAAATCATTTGCATTCGGTCACGGATGGGACGCAGTTCCGCCTCATCTAGCGAAGTGATGTCTTGCCCGTTAAACAGAATAGTGCCTGAAGTTGGTTTTAAGAGTCGAATCAACGTTCGCCCTAAGGTCGTTTTTCCGGATCCAGATTCCCCTACGATTCCAAGACACTGACCTTTATTCGCCTGAAGATCGATCTCCCGAATAATGGGCACCATCGGGGTTGGCTGAAAACGCCGCCTGGCTGCCAGATTTGGCAAAGCGACGCTGAGTCGTCTTGCAGAGATCACTTCAGGTCTGTCGGCGCTGATCATATTCACGAGCTGTTTGAATTAACTCGGTTTGGAGATCTTCTGCAACCGGAGCTAACTTCTCACGCGGTCGGTCATATCTCGGAATGGCTTCTAGCAGGGACTGGGTATAGCGGTGAGAGGGTGTGCGAAATACATCGGCAACGTCACCTTGCTCCAGAATCATTCCGCTGTGCATCAGGCTAACACGATCGCATATTTTTGCCACGACACCAAGATCGTGGGTGACAAAAAGAATGGTCGTGCCTCGATTCTTCTGTAGATCACGAATGAGTCGTAGCACTTGACGCTGCACTGACACATCGAGAGCAGTAGTGGGTTCATCAGCAACAATCAGTTTAGGTTCAGTACTAAAGGCCATAGCAATCAGGACACGTTGACGCATACCGCCTGAGAGTTGGTGAGGATATTGCTGAAGCACGTGTTCAGGTTTTTTGATTTTCACTTCGCGTAGGAGTTGCTCAGCACGTTTGCGAGTCCGGTGGGAGGAGTCGGGGTGTACCAGTTTCAGGATTTCACCCATTTGCTTGCCAATTCTTTTTACGGGGTTCAGCGAGGTCATGGGATCCTGGGGGATCAGGCTGATACGCCCGCGGTTTTTTTTGCCTCGGGTGTATCGCGCTGAATGTGTTGAGGCCCCGGTCGGATATTTAACTTTTCCAGATGTAATAACAGCTGCTGGCGGCAGAATATCCAGGATCACGCGACCTAGCATGGTTTTGCCGGCGCCCGACTCACCAACAAGGCCATGAATTTCACCCTCGGAAAGATCCAGATTAATGCCGCGCAGAATCGGGGTCAGAATGCTACCGTTGCGTACCCCGAGATGGAGATCATTGATACTCAGGGCGTGAGTCATTGGCGAGACTCCGGATCAATGACTTCCTTGATGCCGTCACCAAGTGCATTCAGGCCAAGTACTGACAACACCACACAGGCAACTGGCAGTCCGAGGAGCCATGGTGCTTGATGGATGTACTGTCGGCCTTCTTGAATAAGGTTTCCCCATGTTGGGGTATCAGAAGCCACGCTCAGCCCCACAAAGCTCAGGATGGTTTCGACCACAATCGCGATTCCCATTTCCAGGGTGAGCAATACAATCAGCAGGGGTAGAAGATTGGGCAACACCTCCTGGAAGAGAATCCGAAAGCGGCTCAAGCCGATCGTGACTGCTGATGAGACGTAATCACGCTCTTTTTGCACCATTGTTTCAGCTCGCATGACGCGACAGAACCGCGTCCAGTCGATAATAACGATGGCAATAATAACGGCGTGTAATCCGGCGCCTATTACGGCCACCAGAACGATCGATAGCAATACAGCTGGGAAAGACATCCAGATATCAACAGCACAAGATATCAGCATATCGATTTTTCCACCGTAAAAACCCGCGATCATGCCCAGTATGGTGCCGAGAAGCGCAGCAAGCGTGGCAGCAACGATTGCCACGATCAATGCGGTTCGTGTGCCATAAATAAGTCGCGATGCGATATCACGCCCTAGATTGTCTGTCCCCAGAAAAAATATGGGATCACCGTTTTCCTGCCATGAAGGCGGAAGAAACGAAAAAAGCAGGTCCTGTTCCAAGGGGTTGTGAGGACTCAACCAAGGCGCAAGTATTGCAGCCAGGCACATCAGGCCCAAAATGCACAGTCCAAAGATGATGCGCGGTTCTCGCAAAATGCGGCGCATCAGTGGCAGATCAGGCCTCCCATCAGGCATGACGCAGTCTCGGGTCTAGAAAAGTGACGAATAGATCAATCAAAAGATTAACCAGAATAAACAGGATAGCAAAGGTGAGCACAAGACCCTGAATTAGGGGTAGGTCCCGATTGATCACGGCATCAATGGCCATATTTCCAATTCCCGGGTAACCAAAAATTCTTTCGACGAGGACCGTTCCCCCGATTAGAAAGGTGAACTGGACGCCGCTCAAAGTCGTGGCAGGGACCAGCGCATTACGAAGCGCCTGGCTATAGATCACCTTGAGTCGGCTGAAGCCTCGAGTGCGGGCGAGCGTCACATACTCGCGATTCATTTCCGCGTTAAGACAGGACTTCAGAACTCGTGTTGTTATCGCCATCAATGGCAGTGCCAATGAAACGGCGGGAAGCACCATGTGATGCAGAACCGATCGCGTCACTTCAAATTCCCCGCGCAGCAGACTTTCGGTTAGATAGAAGTTAGTCCAACTATCGAAAGAGACGGTGAGGTCCATACGGCCAAAGATTGGCATGACGGGGATGGCGACTCCCAGAATCAAGATCAGTGATAACGCCCAGAGGAAGTCTGGGATCGCGACGACGACCCCAATAAAGCTGTCGACCAGCCGTTCCGGCCAGCGGTCTCGCCAGAATGTGCCCGTCAATGCAAGTACGAGGGCCAGACTGGCTGCAATGAGCATCGCGATCAGGACAAGTTCTACTGTGACGGGCAGTCTTCCAATGATCAACTCACCGACATCCTGACGCAGACTAATGGAAGTACCGAGGTCACCGGTAATCACCTGACCGAGGTATAGAACGAACTGATGTGCGATTGAGTGGTCCAGCCCGTAATGTGCCCGTAGTTGTGCGATATCAGCTTCGGTGGCCCCTGGACCGGTCATCATCGCGATGGGATCTCCCGGCACTACTCTGAGCAAGATAAACGTTATCGTAACCGCGCCTGCTAGCGTTGGAATAGCCAATAACAGTCGATTGAAAAAATAGGAGTGACTCATTGGGGCGGGGCAGTACTTACGCCTGTAAAACGCAAAAAGTCCTGAGCACCGAGGGCTTCAAATGCCTCCGGTGCTCAGAACCCAAATTGCGAATCAGCTTTTTGGTTTTGTCGTAAACGGTAGGACGTAGTTCGCGACGTGTGGGGTGAAATCCAGATCCGAGCTGTAAATAACCGGCTGGACCTGCTGATAAAGCGGAAGTACGTAAGCATTCTCAGCGATGTACTTATCGACCGCCTTCCAGCCCGCGATCCGTTTAGCTTCGTCTTTTTCTCCCCAAAGCGGTCCGATCATGGCATCGAGATCGTCTGTGTCCCAGGTCGAATGTGGACTAGGACCAAACATGGCGAACCCAGTCGAGTCATTCGGGTCTCCGATGGAATCACCCCAGTTGTAAAAAGCCGCAGGCGCGAGTGTATCCGTCGCGCGGAGTTCATAATGTTTGGCCACTTCGTAGACTTCAATTTCAGCTTCGATACCCACCTTTCGCCACATGCCAACGACCGCCTGGATAACCTCGTAGTCTTTGGGCAAGTAACCCCGAGTGGTCTGAATCGCGAATTTAACCGGATTATCGGTAGAGTAGCCTGAGGCGGCCAACAGTGAGCGTGCGAGATCAGGGTTGTATTCAACCGTGGTTGTCGGGTCAAAAGCTGCGTACTCGGGTGCCTGAAGCGTATGCAGCGGCACACCATAGCCGCGCAGAAGTCGATCAACAATTGCTTCTTTATTGACAGCATGTACAGCAGCTTTTCGTACATTGGGGTCTTCCATCGGGCCCGTGTCATTGAAAAATATCATTGCAATATCAGAGACGGGCGTCGCGACGCCGGCCAGGCCGGGTTTTTCCTTAAGACGATCATATTCTTCAAAGGGGATAGCCAGTGTGATATCCGAAGCGCCACTTTCTATTTCAGCGACCCGACTGGTTGCATCGGTAACGAACTTGAAGATCACATTGCGAAAAGCGGGTTTGCCACCCCAGTAACCATCATAGGCCTCCATTCGCACGAATGAACCGCGCACAAATTCAACAACACGGTAGGGCCCAGAGCCCATAGGCGCTTTTTCGAAACCTTCTGGACCGACCTTTTCATAATAATGAGGCGGGATGAGATAGCCCGTTAGAAATGCCATCCATTTAAAGAAATCAGCAACGTAGGCATTAACGTCGCCGGTCACTTCATTGCCGTTGGCTTTGAGATTTCCGACAGAGCCCCAAATCAGACCACCGACTGGATTTCCGCTCTCGGGATTTGCTGCCCGATTCAGGTTCCAGACGATATCTTCACCTGTGATGGGCTTCCCGTCCTGCCAGGTTGCGCCATCACGAACTTTCATATGGACACGAGTCTTGTCGGAATTCCAGCCCCACTCAGACAGCACGCCGGGCTTGAATGAGAGATCAGGATTTTGATCAATATATTGATCGAACACTGATTTCCAGATACTTTGCAGTCCAGGATTCACCGACGATAACCCCGTGGTTGGATCCCAGCTTGGTAAAGAGACGTTATAAGCGATGGTTAGCGTGTCACCGGCCGCCCGAACACTGCTGGGTTTTAACGCCATTGGTATTGCCCCAGTCAGTGAGGCGGTTCCCGCGAGTTGCAGGAACGATCGTCTATTCATGGCCATGTTAGTTCTTCTCCTTTTATGATTCGCGCTTCTGGGAGCGCTTTTTTTAAAAAACGGTTTATTAAGTAATTAAAAATAATCGTGAACCCGGGATGCCAACTGTCCTAGATGGGTTTACTCTCGCTTGATGACCATGTACCCATAAGCTCATTTGAGGGCAAGGATTCATCTTGTAGTTTTTTCGCGCTCTCACCGCCAGCAACAGGTAATCCTGCAGGATCGAGTTTGCCGATCTGCACAAGTACAGAAGCCTGATCCCAGTAGATATGCTCGTTATAAAGTTTGTCGCCACGGAAGCAAACAATGGCGACGAGTGGTATTTCAACATAACGCCCGGTGGGCTCGATACCTGGCAGCATCCAGTCTATCTCGCTGGTATGCGTGAAGCAGAAGATCATCTCATCGACAATCCGGTCGGCGCCTACGGTCCGTGAGACGGGTATCAGCGTCGTGTCTTCGGGATTGTTATTAACAAAATGATATTTATAGAATCGTTTCAGTTGATCGTGGCCCACGCCGCCGGTCAGTGTGGGGATATGATTAACGTAAGGAGTTGAGACCATTGTCGCCATGGTTGCGTCCACATCCCGCGCCGCAAACTCGTGGTAGCAATGGGCATCCCAAAGCTCACTGAGGTTGAAGTGAGGACCGAGTGCACGACGAAAACACGCTATCGATCTCGAATGCGCCATCATCGCGGAAGGTTTGTGGTACGAGTCCCGACCGGGAGTATTAAAGGCATGATCGGTGCCCGGGTAGGTATAGGTTTCAATGTCAGCACGCCCCGAAAAAGCGTTAGTAATCTCTTCACGCGCTTCGGCAGGGACGAATTGATCAAGCTCTGCAAAGTGCATCACCATCGGGCAGGTGATTTGATCCTTGAGATCCAGATCCGCCTCTATACCGACACCGTAATAGCTAACGGCAGCGTCTAAGTTGCAATGGGCGGCCGCAAGGTAGCTCAGCTTTCCGCCAAGACAGAATCCCACCGCGCCAATTTTCCCCTTGCACGCATCATGGGATCGTAGTGCTGAGGCCGAGGCTTGCATATCTTCGATCGCCTTGGCGATGTCAAATTGCTGATAGAACCCAAAGGCCTTCTGAAACTCTTCTTCGCTGTAGCCGAGCTCGACATCAGGCTCCATGCGCCAAAAAAGATCAGGCGCGAGGACCGTGTATCCTTCTTCGGCGTAATAGTCCGCGACATCGCGGATATGCCAGTTGATGCCAAAGATCTCCTGCAACAGCAGAATTCCCGGACCCGAGCCAACCTCAGGAGTCGCTAGATATCCTCTGAATTGACCCGAACCATCTGCCGCTTGGATATCAATATATTTGCCTGTCATTTTATTAAACCTTTACTTCAAGAAATTGCTCAAAATTTCAGATGATCATACATTAATTACGGTATTAATTTAAAGAAAGGGCGCGTTATGTTCTCTCATGCTTCTGATTTTTTGCCATCATCGCTTGATTTTTACCATGGACTTAAACGCGGCTTTTCATGCGTAATCAGTATTGAAAAAATGAAAAAAACGATATCTGTCTGATATTTCGGTCAAAGGACTCCAATAGCGCAATCGACCGCTAGGACTCGTAATTTCGGTATCCGGGGCAAACCACGATCAACCCGTCCATACAACTAAAACAACTAAAAGGTTGTTAAATTTTGATTTAAGGGCGCCCTTTTGGGCGCCCGATTTATTTGCGGACCAGGTCTAACTTAACCGATACTGGATTTCGCAGATCATCAAGGACAGGACAATGCTGGTTGACCGCCTGTTGTAGACGATCAATTTCTTTGTCGCTGGCGGAGGACTGAATATTGATTTCCCCGGTGACATGCGAGAAACCGGCTCGCACTGAATCATCCAGCCCAAAAAATCCTCGAGCATCAGAGTGGCCGGTCAGACTGACAGAGACATCTTCGAGTGGAATGTCTAACGCGTCTGCATAGAGTCGATAGGTCACTTCCTGACAGGCGGCAAGTGCCGCTAAAACATATTCACTGGGCCGAGGCCCTTGATTGGTTCCCCCCATGCCCTTGTTTTGATCGACAATGATTTCAAAGTCGCGGGCTTTGACGCGACTCATGAAACCTTCGACCAGTTGACTGTCAACCTTCACCGACACCGCATGCTTATCCGGATTTGACGAAAGCGTTTCTCTTTTCTGATCCCAAACTTCCTTAAAGTGTTTAACTGCCATAAACGAATGATCTCGGTAGAAAAAAGTCCTTGTTACCTGCCGTTAGGACAATGAGAGCATTTAATATACCTCGTTAAATAATCAGAAAAGCAATCCATCGCTTCCCGTTTAAGTAAGAGCTTGAATATTAATCATCAATAAATGAGTAGCGAACTCATTAGGCGAGACTTTGATTATGCAGACAAATAGCGCTAAAAAGTTTTCTGTGCTAAAAGTAGAGTCGATGGAGTGACCCAGTAAATAGTTGTCTTTGAGTCTTGTTTTAAAGAGCTGAGGTTATTCTTAGGAAACAGAAGATGCCTGTATTTACGAGATAATTCGACTATAACATTAGAAAAATCTATTTAATTGATCCTAAACATATACTTTACAAGATTAATCGAATCCGCAAAATTAGGTCGGTCAGCAATCAATTTTCGAGTTCGATGGAATTAGGGTAGCGGTTACCGCTACAGGTATTGGGCTGCGACCTTGGTGGATGCCATGATCGAACCGATAATCGACAACAAAAAACTATATAAGGTAGAGCATGACGACTGCAGTTGATATTCGTGACGTTACTAAAATCTACAGTCCTGACTCCAGTCAA
Source organism: Candidatus Thioglobus sp. (assembly GCA_004212795.1). Classification (GTDB taxonomy): domain Bacteria; phylum Pseudomonadota; class Gammaproteobacteria; order Arenicellales; family UBA868; genus UBA868. The sequence goes on along the minus strand of SHBR01000048.1, from coordinate 241 downwards.
GCGGTCACGGCGCTTGAAAACATTTCGCTCACGATAAACGACAACGAATTTTTTACATTGCTCGGTCCTTCGGGTTGTGGAAAAACTACTTTGCTGCGCCTGATTGCTGGCTTCGAGCAGGTGTCTGGTGGTGAGATCATGCTGTTTGACAAAGAAATCGAGAATCTTGAACCGAATCGCCGATCAGTTAACACCGTATTTCAGCATTACGCATTATTCCCGCATATGACCGTCGCGGACA
>SHBR01000047.1 GCA_004212795.1 Candidatus Thioglobus sp. | reverse complement strand
GAGGCGATTCCGCAGCGACGACTGGGTCAGCCGGACGATATCGCACATGCGGTTGAATTTCTGACTTCTGATGGGGCAGGTTACATTACCGGACAGGTCCTGCATGTTAACGGCGGAATGTTCATGGGTTTCTGATGTATCGCGTGCAACTGTCTGTTTTAAAGTGTAAATTATGTCCTTCTTCCACGTTATTACCACCGATTTTGGTTAAAGGTGTTTGGGATTTTTAATGGACTTAACCGGTGGTTTACGGTTTAATCCCGCTTCATCCGGTGGATGCTCAATTCCAGTAATGAATTGAACGTCGCCATGGAAGAATCCAAATACTAGGAGGCTATAGCACCCATGAGCAGTATTGAAGAACGCGTCAAGAAAATCGTTGTCGAGCAGCTCGGCGTAAGTGACGATCAGGTAACTCCAGATGCTTCCTTCGTCGACGATCTGGGGGCAGACTCCCTAGATACGGTGGAACTTGTAATGGCCCTCGAGGAAGAATTTGATGCCGAGATCCCAGATGATGAGGCCGAAAAAATAACGACGGTTAAGCAAGCAGTCGAATTTATTCAAAAAAACACCAATACCTGATTACGCCTGAACATCAGATTCCAGCACTCATATAAAGCCGGCTGACGCTTACGCTTCAGGCGGCTTTATTTTTTTATAAAACTAACATGCATGGATTAAGAAAAGTAGTTGTTACAGGCCTCGGCTGTATTTCGCCGGTCGGTAACGACCTGGATTCAACGTGGGCTGGCTTAACGTCAGGTCAAAACGGCATAAACACGGTCAGTCATTTTGATGCCTCTGACCTTCCCACACAGATCGCTGGCGAAGCGAACGGTTTTAATCCTGAAACACGCCTCGGCGCTAAAGAAATACGACGGATGGATCGGTTCATCCAATTGGGCTTGTGCGCCGGGCTTGAGGCTTTTGAAGACAGCGGCATTGATTTAGAGAAAGTTGACCGAGATCAGATTGGTGTTTTAATCGGGGCGGGTATTGGCGGGCTGGATACAATTGAGAGCACGACTCGGTTAATGGCCGACAAGGGTCCGCGAAAGGTCTCGCCCTTTTATATTCCCAGCAGCATTATTAACATGGTCTCGGGCAATCTCTCCATCATGTTAGGCCTTCGTGGACCGAATCTAGCGGTAGTCACGGCTTGCACCACAGGGACTCATGCCATTGGCGAGGCGGCACGAATGATTGCACTTGGCGACGCGGAAGTTATGATTGCCGGCGGGACCGAGGCACCGATTACGCCAACCTCGCTCGCGGGATTTGCAGCCGCAAAAGCACTAAGTCGTCGAAACGATGATCCGACAGTCGCGAGTCGACCGTGGGATCTCGAGCGCGATGGTTTTGTGATGGGGGAGGGTGCTGGGGTCATGGTTCTAGAGTCAGAGGCGCACGCGAAAAAACGGCGATCGCGCATTTATGCCGAGCTCTCAGGCTATGGGGTTAGCGGCGATGCCTATCATATGACGCAACCCGCGCCAGGAGGGGAAGGCGCCGCCCGATGCATGACAAGTGCCCTGCGAAGTGCGTCAATCTCGACCGACGTTATCGACTATGTAAATGCGCACGGTACATCGACCCCGCTTGGTGATCTTGCAGAGACACTTGCGCTAAAAAGCGTGTTCGCAGATCACGTCAGCCAAATTATGATCAGCTCAACTAAATCAATGATCGGGCACCTTTTAGGTGCTGCAGGCGGTGTTGAAGCGGTTGCTACGGTAAAGTCGATTTTCCACCAGATCATTCCGCCCACGATTAATCTTCATAACCCCGATCCTGATTGTGATCTTGACTATGTCCCGCATTCATCTCGAGAGGTTGTCATCCGTTCTGCGCTCTCGAACTCCTTTGGCTTCGGTGGCACAAACGGCACCTTGGTTTTTTCTTCGATCACAACCTAAGTCGTCTCGGAATAAGCCAAACTCTGTTGCCAAAAATGCTCTCAACAAACTGGATATTGAGAGCATTTTTGGCAACATCCGTCGCGATAATATTTTGTGTCGCCGGGGTATCAATCCTTTTTCTCTATCAATCGGTCCGAACCCCGATTGCGGCAAGCGACCAATTTTTGGTGATTGAATCTGGCGCCGGCCTGTCAAAGATCGCAAGACAGTTCGAGCAGCAGGGCTATACCCGTTCCGAGTGGCCAGTGATTTTCTGGGGGGTACTGAGCGGGGTCTCGGCCTCATTAAAGGCTGGCGAGTACTTTATTGAAACAGGGGAAACGCCTGCACAAGTGCTTGGAAAAATTGGACGGGGTGAGATCTTTGAGCGCAAGGTAACGATATTAGAAGGTGTTACATTTAGGGAGATGTCAGCCCGCCTCGCCCAGGCTAAAAAATTGAAAGATCAACTGAGTCAAATGTCGGACACGGAAGTAATGAATATGCTCAATCTCGATGCGCCATCAATCGAGGGTTCCTTCTTCCCGGACACGTACCATTATGTGTTAAACGAGTCGAATGTTGATGTCCTGTCACGTGCCGCGGCCAAAATGAAGCGCGTGTTAAACAACATTTGGAAATCACGAAGTCCAAATTTAAGTATTTCCAGCAAATATGAGGCGCTTATTCTTGCGTCGATCATTCAAAAGGAAGCTATGTTGGAAGCCGAGATGCCGGTGATAAGCGGCGTACTCCAAAACCGGTTGAAAATCGGCATGCGTCTGCAAACCGATCCGACGGTGATCTTTGGGCTTGGGCCAGATTTCGAGGGCCGCTTAAAACGCAGTCATTTGAAGATGGATACAGCTTACAATACTTATACTCGGCATGGTCTTCCGCCGGGTCCTATCGCTGCACCGGGCAGAGCAGCGTTGTCGGCGGCCGTTAATCCATCCGAAACAGAATTTCTCTATTTTGTGGCTAAAGGCGACGGTTCGCATTATTTTTCAAAAACACTTGCCGAACACAATCAGGCAGTCAAAAGATTTATTAAATAACATGTATGGATGACCGACGAGGAAAATTTATCTCTTTTGAGGGAGGGGATGGTGTTGGGAAAACTACACAGATTAACCTCGCGTGCCGGCATGTTAAAAAATTGGGTTTTAGGCCTGTTGTTACGAGAGAGCCAGGTGGCACCATGCTCTCCGAAAAGATCCGAGACCTTGTTCTGGAAAGTTCAGCTGAGGTTACCCCGGTAACCGAGGTTTTGATGATGTTTGCAGCACGCGCGCAGCACACCTCAGAAGTGATCGAGCCTAATCTGGCAGCGGGAAAATGGGTTCTTTGTGATCGGTTTACGGACGCTTCCTACGCCTATCAAGGTGGGGGCAGGGGATTACCTGATGAATTGATAGGAGTACTTGCTGAAATTGCGACAAATGGGCTAGAGCCCGATCTCACACTGCTGCTAGATCTGGATGTTGAAGAAGGGGTTCGACGCAGTCATTTACGAGATTCCCCTCTGGACCGATTTGAGTCGGAGGCAATTGAGTTTAAAAACCGGATTCGAACTGCCTATCTTAGGCGGCAAGATCACCATTCGACAAGGATTGTTTTAGTTGACGCGTCGCGGTCGATTCAAGAAATTGAAATCGAGATTGCAAAGCAAATTAGTGATCTACAGGCTAGACCTGATGGTTAGTCCGATAACTTGCGGATGGCTAGATAATGCCAGAATCAAGCTGACCCGTCGATGGCAGTCATTACCTCATGGGATTCTTCTTACGGGACCGGAGATGATTGGTAAATCGCTACTCGCTTTTGATCTCGCACGAATTATGTTGTGCGAAACGGGTCAAAATAAGTCAGGTTGCGGGATATGCTCTTCCTGTCAGCTTGTTGAGCAAAGCGTACACCCGGATCTTCATGTCGTAACGAGTGAGGCAAGCGGGAATTTGTTATCCGCTCATTTTGTCAGGCATGCAGAAAGATACTGGCTTGAAAAAAAATCGACGTCCACTCGGAAGCCAAGTGAGCAGATTAGTGTTGACTCGATTCGGGCCTTAAACCAAAATCTCGCCGCCACGGCAAGTCTTGGCGCTCGAAAGGTTGTTATTTTCCCCATCGCAGATCAACTCAATCATAACGCCGCCAATGCGCTCCTGAAGCTACTCGAAGAGCCCACCGGTGATACTTTTATTATTTTGGTAACCTCGGTCGCACATCGTTTACCCGCAACAATTCGAAGTCGATGCGTCCATTTTTCAGTCAAGGGACCCTCGTCATCTGTTGTGGCGACCTGGCTTCAAGATGAGAAGGGAGTGGCCCCAGAAACCGCTGCCCAATTCGCAGGCGCCGGGCTTGGACCGTTTATTATTGCGGACCTGATTGAACGAGGCGTCGATGGGACCTTGCTTGAGTTTCTTGAATCAATTCAGGGGGGTAATTCGGTCTTTGGTGAATTCGAGACTCTCAAGCGATTTTTTGAGGCTTTGGGTGACGAATTTGTCCTTGAGATGCTACAGCGCCAGTTCCTAAAGCAAGTGCGCAAGAATGCGGGCGCAGGCGTTCTCTCTGTTAGCGATAAGGCCGCAATGGATCGATTTGTCGAGATCGGCGAGGTTCGTGAAAGTCTTCGCACTACAATCGACTCGCAGCTAGCACTTGAAGGTATGATGATTCGCATTCAGAGTTAGCGACTGTCACCAAAACAGTAGCGTTTGATTTTGTCCAGACTAGGAGAAAACATGATTGATCATCCTAATGAGAGCGGTTCTCGAGCGAGAACCGTGTCGGTATCGATTAATGATGCGCGAACGCTTCGGGCAGCTTATATGCCATTCCTTACAAATATGGGATTGTTTATTCCGACAACCAAGGAATATGCAATGGGCGACGAGATATTCCTCGTGCTTAAGTTGATCGATGATGAGCAATTTGCACTGGCAGGAACTGTAGTTTGGGTCACGCCCGCAGATGCTCAAAGCAGTCGAACAAAAGGCGTTGGGATTCAGTTTAAGGGGCCTGAGGGAAAACGCCTGCAAGAACGAGTGACGATGGTGCTTGGTGATTCAGATACCCAGCACGGCGCAACCCATACGCTTTAATTAATTGAGGTACGTATTTATGTTGATTGACTCGCATTGTCATGTGGACTTTCCGGATTTGTCGGAAGATATCACCGGGGTGGTCATGAGAGCGCGGTCAGCGGGCGTTTCACATTTCTTGTGTGTCAGCGTTAATCTAGCGGACTTTCCAAGAATGGTTGAGATCACAGCGCCATTTGAGGATATTTCACTGAGCGTGGGGGTACACCCCAATGAAATGCTTTCGCACGACGAGGAACCGGACGAGAAAACGCTTGCAAACCTGGCAATGCATGAAAGGGTCGTTGCAATCGGGGAAACCGGGCTGGATTATTTTCGATCGGAAGGGGCGCAAGACTGGCAAAAAGATCGTTTTGCAGTTCATATAGCGGTCGGGAAAGTGCTACAGAAGCCTGTTATTGTTCACTGTCGACAGGCTGCGGCCGATACCGTTGATTTAATTAAAACCGAGGGCGCCCATGAATGTGGCGGCGTCATGCATTGTTTTGCCGAAGATTGGGGGACCGCCCGGCAAGTCATCGATCAGGGCTTTTATATCTCCTTTTCGGGTATTTTGACATTCAAGAATGCAGCCGACCTACGCGAGGTCGCTAAAAAAGTGCCACTTGACCGGATACTGATCGAGACAGATTCACCCTATCTGGCACCGCATCCATTTCGGGGCAAGACAAATGAACCGGCATTGGTTCGTTATACAGCCGAATGCCTGGCGGAGTTGAAAGGAATCACTCTTGAAGAGGTCGCGGAGGTTACCAGTGGCAACTTTTCCAAATTGTTTCCACTGGCCCGGGTTTCCAAGGGCGCTCAGGGCTAGTCCGGGGCGACTCACCGTCTGGGCTCGCGGCTGGGACATAGGTTCGCATAATGTATATTATGTAAAGTTAGAGAACTCACCGAGCATCAGCCGCTTCCAACGTGTTACCCGCGCTCAGAGTCTCGCTTCGTTGACGGTCAGTGGTTTCTCAGCCAGAATCAAATCTATTCAGGGCCCCCTTGGCGCCCGGTGACTCCCCAATAACATCGCCTTACAGGACGCCCGTTAAATGACGCAGAAGGAAATAGAAACCCCGGCAGGATCTGACAACGCCAATAAACCCGTAGCTCCTCAAGCTGCCCCGGCCCCTAAAACGCCGGATCCGGTTAAAACGAACGGTCGTAAGCCCGCGACGATAGGCCCCTCGATTGTGATCCACGGTGATGTGAGTGGCGAGGAAGATTTGATCGTTGACGGCACTGTTGAAGGCACCGTTAATTTCAAGGACAACAACCTGGTTGTCAGTGCTAATGGACAAGTGAAGGCCAATATCAGCGCTCGGATCATTCGAATTGATGGTGAGGTCAAAGGAGAACTCCACGGCAGTGAGCAAGTCGTGATTAGTCCGTCCGGTAAGGTGCACGGTGACATTCGGGCGCCCAGAGTCGTCCTCGAAGACGGTTGTACATTCAGGGGATCGGTCGAAATGGAAACCGAAAAATCGCCTGCACACGACCGCGCAGCGACCCCAAGACTCCGCCCTACTGCCGCGCGACCGGTGCGCCCTGGACGGGAAAGTTAGGCTTTACTGAAGCCAGACTCTGAAAAACAAAAAACCGCGGATAAACCGCGGTTTTTTGTGGGTGAGGTCACCCTTACACTACCTTTTATTTAGGAAACAAAAAAAGAAATATCTGAGAGTGAGACCGTTTGATGCGAGTTGCCGCCCTCGGCCCTCACTGATTGAACACTCTGATATCCCTTAAAGATTTCTACTTTCGCAGGATCAAACGCAGCGATTGGGCCCTGAATCAATTCAGGATGCTCGTATAGAATGTCATCAGAAAGCGGAACAAACACTTGGTTTTTCACGTTTTTTACTCTTGAAGCAATTTTCAATACCGTCATCTTAACTGCGCGTTGGGGTCAATCGCCGTCAAACCTATGGTAAAACAATGGCAAAAGATGACGAAACCGTGGATAAGCGTAAAAATCGTGTATTTCCCCTGTTTAACTAACCTGTAACTGAAGCTCATGACCATCGTAATTGCCGTTGTAGAGGATGATCCAGACCAGCGTGAGAACTACCGCGATGTATTGACGGCCCATGGCTATGAGGTTCGAACCTACCCCGATCGCCCAACCGCCGAGGCGGCATTCAATCTCGAACTGCCGGACCTCGCGATGCTCGATATCATGCTTGGAGAAGATATGAATGGCGGTTTTGATTTGTGCATGCAGCTTCGCAATATGAGTTCGACGTTGCCTATTATTTTCTTGACCGCAAGAGATAGTGATGCTGATCGAATATCTTCCCAAAGAATGACGGCTTGGGATTACATAACAAAACCTGTCAGCCTGGAGTTCCTCGTTGCGCGCGTTCATGCCCTTCTGAAAATAGCTGATCAGCTTCAAACCGCGCCAGCTGAATCCGCTACTATTTCGGTAGGATCGTTAGAACTTAATGAAAACAGCATGCTGGTTCACTGGAAAGGACAGCCGGTAAATCTAACCCTCACCGAATTCTGGATAATCGAATCGTTAACCCGCAACCCAGGGCATGTAAAAACATATGACGGATTAAGTGATGTCACTCGACAGGGCTTAGTCGAGCGAAATACGATCAACGGTTATATTCGTCGAATTCGAAATAAATTCAGAACACTAGATGATTCATTCGATCGAATCCAAACTGTTCACGGAACCGGATACAAATGGGAGCAAGATAGCACGTGAGTGCAAATTCTGTTCGCGCCAGCGGGCGGTTGACTGGCACTAAAAAATCTGGTGCAACCGTCCCGGCAATCAGGCCGGGGCTAAAAATCCGAACGAAACTACTTCTGTTGGTCTCTTTCCTGCTTGTGATTCCGTGGATGGGTTATGAATCGGTTCGTGAGATGGAAAAATTCCTCCTGGAAGGTCAAGAGCAGGCGCTTGAACTGACGACCCAGGGAATATCCAGCATCCTGGGTAACCGAAGTGAACTTTTTGACTCGGAAATCGGCGTTTCGGAACTCGCAGGCGCGACCCTTCCGAATCTCATAAAGGAGATAGATGAGCCCCTAGCGATAGATGCGCCCTCCGAAATCTGGGCACAGGCGGTCGGTGAGATGGTTAATTTTACCGGGTTTGGTTTGTACGAGTGTGGCCCAGACTATCGTCCCGATTCACTCGCGGTCCGTCATGCAATGACCATTGATAGCACGATGATTTTCGCGTATTTCCAGATCGACGACGACATACTTGTATTTCGCAACCCTGACCTTTTATCTCTCGATACCAATGATCAAATTCGCCTTACGATTCAAAAAAAATCAGGCGAGATTCTCCGTTATCTCTTAACGCCTGAAGGACCCGGTCGGCTTAGCATTTACCTAATGAAGTCCAATTGGAGCGAGGTTGTTGATGGTGAAGCACTAAGAGAGATTGCGGGGACCATTGACCCTGATGAATATGGATACGCTATAAAGCTAAGAATTCCAATAGCATTCCTGGGAACAGGCTCAAAACTCAAATTTGAGATCGTTGATGTTGATGATGACCAGACTCGGGAAATTAGGCAAATTATCAGTACAGAGCCGGATCCTTTTTTGCATAAATTTGGAAGTGTTCGACTTGTCACCCCGGCCTTGGCTAAATTGATTCAACCCGTTTACGTCTCTGAAGCGAACATCATGGTCTGGGACCAGTTCTTCCGGGTGCGAGCTCAAGTCGGATCCGTGTTTCCATCGATTAGAGAAGGTTTCGGGCGATCGTCGGATGAGCAATCGTTATTATCCTCGATAGAGGATCGTTTTTTCGAATTTTTTGAGTGGATTTTACGTAACCCTGCTCGCGGCATGGCTGATATGCCGACTGACTCCAGTCGCGAGGATCGCAGGCTTCTTAATAAAGTCATCGGGGATGGGGTCTCAGTTAGCGAGCGTCGACGATATGGTGACGCTAAACTGATCGTCACGGCTGCTCCGATTTGGGCCGCCGGGCAAATTCAGGGCGCGGTACTGGTAAAGCAAAGCGCTAACAAACTGCTGACACTTCAATACGAAACTTTGCAGCGCTTCACGATCTTGTTCCTAGGCGTGTTTGTATTTTTAGCATTTGCAATTTTGGTGTTCTCCACTCGACTGACCTATCGGGTCGGAAAGCTTCAGCGCGAGACGGAACAGGCCGCAACCGCCGAAGGACGTCTTTTAAAAGACCGGATCCGAGCGGGTGCTCGTTCGAGCGATGAACTCGGCAGTCTGACCCGAAGTATCTCGGCGTTATTACAAAATCTGGGTCAATACACCCGTTATCTTGAAAAACTCCCCGATACCCTGGCTCATGAGCTTCATAACCCGCTAAACGTCGTTAATTCCTCTCTTGAAAACCTGCAATACAACCATCAAGATCTTGCCGACGATAAACACTTGCAACGTGCGCGAAACGGAGTTGGACGGCTACGATCGATTATTACCAGTCTTACCGAAGCGGCAAGCCTCAAGGAGGCGCTAACGCAGGAACAAGAGCAGGCAGAACCTATTAATTTGCCGGATCTCGTGCGGTCTTGTGTCGAAGGTTATCAAGCGGCGAATCCAGATCACCGAATCATCGCCAATTTTAAAGATTTTCCTGCTCAGGTTATGGGGGTTCCCGATCGACTGGCTCAAATGTTAGACAAGCTTATTGATAACGCAATCCAGTTTGGCACCCCAAAGGGCCTGATCGTGGTCAATATTCAACCGTCTGGTGAGGCCGTGGACCTCGCGATCCTGAATGACGGCCCTCCCCTCCCACCCGATATTGCTGATCGCCTCTTTGATCCAATGGTCTCCAGCGCCAGAGATGCGCGAAAAACACATCTCGGTTTAGGTCTTTATATTGTTCGCTTAGTTGCAGAGTCTCACCGAGGCGTTGTTAGTGCCCAGAATCGTGACAGTGATCGCGGAGTTGAGGTCACGGTGGCGCTCCCGTTAATCAGTAACCGATAAGCATTAAAGACTAATATTATGTGTCTCTAGACTTCTAGGTAATAAATCAAGCGGACGAGATACCACAAAGGATGTCTGCAAGTTCAGGCTTACCTTTTGCAACCTCTTCTTCTGTTAGACCTTGAAGCTCATGCGGAAACACGAGCCATTGGTCCGTTTTGTGAACAAAAAAATCAGGCACACGCCCGGTTTGGCTTTTAGTCGGCTTATACCAGCAGGTCGCAACGCGTAAATCAGCCGGCAAATTTCGTCGGCAGCGCGCTCCAAGTTCAGCAATCAGCGCTTCGATACTTTTACCTGAATCAAGCACGTCGTCGACAATAAGCAACTTATTATCTGCATTGAGTTTGCGAATGAGGTAACCGAGACCATGAACCTGAACCGATTCAGCGGTGCTCTCAATCCCTTGATAGTATGACGTTCTAATTGCAACGTGGTCTGTTGTGATGCCAGCATAATCGAGCAACTCCTGAACCGCTATCCCGACCGGTGTGCCGCCTCGCCATATGCCAACAATGAAATCAGGGCGAAAGTCACTCTCGAGAATTTTCTTGCCCAAAATAAAAGAGTCCCGTAAAAGTTCACCAGCGGATATAAATTTTTTTTCGCCCACAGTCGCAGTTCCTACTTTTGAAGTCAGTGTTTAACGCTTGTAATTTTATGTCACTAAAGAGATTTGCTAGCGCCTGTCGTTGGTGCGCTCATAAGGATCAACAACGGGTTTTAATTCGGAATTTTCAGGATATCCCGTCGAAAAATCACTGGTCGAGGTTGATATTTCCGCCTCTTCTACAATAATAACAACGTCGTCGTAAACTTTCTCTTCGGGAGAAGATAAATCTGTATCGGAAGCTTCATCCCCAGAGGTGACTTGGTCATTAACTGTTGTTGGGGTTTCAATATCGTTATCTTCTGTTTCTGCGATCTCAGTCGCATTTGTAGAAGTGCTAGCCGCAGTCGGTAGATTGTCGCTTTCGGTGTCCGTATGCGTCTCGTCGTTCAAGTCGGTGGATTCAGGCGAAACCTGCTGCTCAACGACGTCATCGACAGGATCCGACCTCGGGATCCAGCCGGGATCTCCAAGGCTATATTCGACAGGACTATAAAATACAATTTGATCAGGCAATGATTTTTCAGGATAACGCTTCGCGAATTTTTCGACTCCGATTCGTGCGATTCCATAGCTGAAAAAAATATCACATTTATCGCAGGTTTGGCCTTGATAGCGAACGATCTGTTCGCCATTAATCCACATATTAAAAACCCCTTCAGTCTTTGCCCAGGTAGCTTGAACAATGGCCTCTTGCCATTCCCCAAGCAACTGTTGTTTCGTTAGAAGTGAGTAATACTCGCTGTCACTCGCAATCAGTCGACCTAACCAAAGTACGCCTGTTCGCCCCAACTCCAAAACCCACGCCGCCTTCTGGGTACGACTATCAATAAATTGTCCGAAACGATTCTTCGCCGGATAGCTGCTTTCGAACTCCTCGGGAATGTAGAACTGCCATCGATACCACTGCGGGCCTGTCTGTGAGCTGTTACTAGGCGTCTGCGCAAGCTCAGCTCGTTCGATTCCTGATTTACAGTCGTTATAGGGAGGCTTTGTTTGGCACTCACCGGCACGGAGTTCGAATCGTTGAATAAAGGGTTGCGAAGCTAAACCGGTCGGATCTTCAGTCGTCGACACCGCCCATTCAGGCGCAGTTAAAAACCGAGAGAATATGCCAGAATCGGCCATGGCAACATTCAGGAGGCTCCCAAACAAAACCAAGAGTATTAATTTCGCGGTTGGAATTACCGGGTGCCGCGATAATTTTTTAGGATATTTACGATTCATTACTGAGGACCGGTCGCGCTGAACCTAATGGTGCCCGGGGCCGAACTCGAAATGAAATAATGTATAGGGCGAGAGCAACATTTACGCCAATTTTACCCCACTTTTTACCCTATTTATTTCAGCAACCGGCAAGCTTCTCGGCACGGCTCCAGGCGTCCCGCACTGTCTTTTACAGTCGGCCAGGTCTTAGCCGCAGACTGCCGGAGGCATTAATGGCGGTGAGAAGATCAGCATTCTGATCGACATAAATGGCGTAGCAGCTAGTGGAGATCTGAAGATGCTCTTTGCAGCCTTGGGGGCAGCGCCCTACCCTCATTAGCACCGGTACCTTCGTAATGGGTTTATTGTTTTCTACTGGCCTAAATTTAGGATTTATATACAGTAATTATTTTTAGCTTGTAATATTTTTGTAAAAAAAGGCGCCTAAGATTGACTCTGGGATTCGTCGTTCGAATCGGTTTATCGACGCCTTAAAAATCAACCATTTGCTAAGACCCGGCGGGGTTATCACCTTTTTTTAAAACCGTATTAAAACTTTTTGACTCCATCTGTTTTCGTGTATTTAGAGCACCATTACAGTGCGAAGCACGAACTGAATGCCCTACTGATGGGCATTCTTGGATCATTTAATTTATGAGTCGCTCGTATAACCGGTTCAGAGAGATTTTTAAGGTTGGCACGTTTATTGCTGGCATAATAAGAGATGAACCCATCCGACGATATTTTTTTATAACCAACTCAAAGGAACTTGAACATGCTCAAATTTAAATCGCGACTCATTATCCCCACAGTACTTCTGCTTTCAACCATTTCGACTGCACCCGCGCTCGCCAATCCGAGTGTTGATGTTTTTGACAACACCATCACTGTTGAGGAAGTGATGGCGGCACAGAGGGGCTGGTGCGCGGGCCTGCTAGCCATAAACGAAGCCTATCAAGAAGGCGGCTTCAAAGCTGCAAAAGCAAAAGCTGAGGCAGTCATCGATGCCGCCTATGCTTATGACTTCGGACCTGTCGCCTTTAAGCCCACTTACGCTATCGGCGAGAACACTTTCCGTCAGGATCGCGCAGGGGCGGTGGCGTATTTCGTTGGGCCTGACCCCTCGGTCAAGCAATTCGGAAAAGATCAGGGATTCGCCACTTACCGCAACTGGAAAAGCTGCGAAATCATCGACGATGTCGTTCAGATATTCGGCGCTACCGCCAACACCATGGGATTCGTAAAAATTGTCGACAACGAGGGTGGAGTCGCTCAGCCCGAAAAAACCTGGACCTTCTGGAAGCAGAAGACGGGGGACATCCGAATCGTTCTGCATCACTCGTCGACTCCATTTGATGCACGCTGACCCGAGCCCTTATTGCCCTCTAGACAGATCGAACCGATGTTAGCGGAAAAAGTTGTTCGAATTGGGACCAAGAAACCGGGAGTTGAACGATACAACGCCATTATCCAAGCGGCGGAAGCGATCATTACCGAGGAGCGCTCAATTGAGGGCTTATCCATTCAATCTGTTGCCCGCAGAGCTCGTATTCCCAGAGTCTCCGTTTACTATTTCTTTCCGTCGGTCAACTCACTATTAGAAACACTTTATGAGCGAGGTGTGCAGCGGATGGCGACCGAGTTCTTAGGGGAGCCACAATCTGAAACGACACAACTTTGGCCTAATTTTGTTGAGTCTCTGATGGATCAGACCCGATCTCACTATGAAAAAAATCCGGTTACGATGATTCTGGCGCTATCTCCCAGATCACTGACGAGCCTTAATCAAGCTCATCAGCACTATGGAAAAGAATTGGCACATACGCTAGCCCATCTAACAGGAGGTCGAGGTTCCCAACAGTTGGTTCGCTCCTGTGAAATTGCATCTGAGATCGCGGACTGCGTCTGGAGAAAATCGGTTGTCGAGCATCAGATTATTTTGCCTTCTTTTCATCAACAAGCCAAAAGTGCGGTTATATCTTATCTCAAGTCTGTTATCAGAGAAGTCTTTTTCGACCAGGTTTCAGCTGTTTAAAAGGCCTCCTCGAGGACCTTACAGGATGGGTCCAAGATAGAACCCATCCTGTAGCGGATCAATTTATCGAGGGAAATTAACAAACAAAAATCGAGTGTCGGGGTTAGGATATGTCTTTAGCGTGTTGGTCTGAAATTTTGGTAATTTCAAAAATAGACAGATGCGATATCACACCTCAGATGCTTTTTGGGCGCTAGAGGGTCTGATATGCAATCGTACCCAAAGCGAGAAAAAAACACCGAATCCGCGATACCACGTATAATCCGCGCGAAGCTAATTTTCCTACGTTTTATTTGACTAAACCGAGAGCTTAAGTGGCTGGGTGGCAGAGTGGTTATGCAGCGGCCTGCAAAGCCGTGGACGCCGGTTCGATTCCGACCCCAGCCTCCATTTTTGTTCGCCCGTTTAAAGCCGTTTCCGCCAGCACGTGATATTTCAGCTTATTCTTCCAACATCCTCTTTGCGCTTGCAACTTATTCGTTTGAGTTGGTGATTAGCCAACCCGGGCGTCAAACACCTCTTTTGCCGCCAGAAGCGCGTTGGTTGCGGCCGGAAACCCGCAGTAATCGATCATTTGGGTTATCGTGGCAATAATTTGATCCTGAGTTGCGCCTCGATTCAAAGCGGCATCCATATGGACTTTGAGCTGCGGAATGGCATATCCGAGCACCGTGAGCGCACTTACGGTGATTAACTCCTGAGTCACCTGATCCAGCACCTTGTCTGTTTCCTTGTATATATCGCCGTAGGCAAATTCAACATTCACTCGGGCAAAGAACGGCGAGATCGCTTCCAGCTTTGCAATATATTTCTCAGCATCTTCACCAAGATGTTCCTTTAATTCTTCCATACCAGCTTCATAGCGGTCATTCATATCTAGCATTCCTTATGTTCACGTTGCACAAGTGGGGCTTAATTGTACCGCTGAGGTTGGGTCATCCCTCCGCCGGAGTAGTAACAATAGGAAGATTTTCGCGTTATAGCCCGTTTAGGGATCATGTACGTTGAGCGTGTTTTAGGTATCACTTCGCGAATTGGGAAGAACGGCCGTGAAGTCTCGACCGTCACCTTTCGCATGCTGATCTTTAGGACAAGATAGAATAATGACCAATTCTTTGCCTAGCTTGAGCGTTTCATCGATGGATTACTTCATATCATTCGAGCAGATTCCGACGCGGGGT
Source organism: Candidatus Thioglobus sp. (assembly GCA_004212795.1). Classification (GTDB taxonomy): domain Bacteria; phylum Pseudomonadota; class Gammaproteobacteria; order Arenicellales; family UBA868; genus UBA868. The sequence goes on along the minus strand of SHBR01000047.1, from coordinate 887 downwards.
TTAGCGCTATTGCTTATGTTTTCCCTTGCCTGTGTTGCACATGGCCAGGACAACACTGAAAACATTTATTTCGAATTGCCCCCCGGATTTGAACAGGGTTTTGAGGAGAGCGATGAATCTTTTTTTATTCAGGAATGGGTGCCGAAGGGCGAATCAGTTAACGATTGGAGCGAGATGTTGACGCTCACTATTCAGAATATCCCCAATATTGATCCGGTGGAGTTTTTTAATCATATGGCAGATGAGTGGGAGAAGTCGTGTCCAGAGTATGGCGGCCTGCTGTTACATGAAGGACTTGAAAACAATTATCCGGTAGCCCTCTGGTTCTTAAAATGCCCGGCCAATCCAATGACGGGTAAGCCAGAATTCGCTTATATAAAAGGCATCGCTGGCAACGATAATTTTTATACGGTCCAGCTGGCTTACGCGCTTCTCTCTGAGGAAATCACTGACTTGACGATAAATCGATCAATGGGTTTTTTGAGGCAGGTTATCGTTTGTGACGACAGTAGGCCTCAGGCGCACGCTTGCGACTGAGGCGACTTACTGCCTACCATGGCTTTCATTATTCCACCTTCGAAATCAGAGGTGCGAGCCGATACCCCTCGTCTCTCACACGCTCAGAGGGGATGTAGTGGCGAACCACAAAATTAAAGACCCCCGTGTCGTTTGCGATCGGCACATTGTTGACCGCGTTCTCCCCACAACCAAAGCGCACGGTGTACGTTCCATCGGCATTAGGAGAGGCGGTATCTGAACTCATGTGCGCAACATCATTAAACATGAATCCCTTTTTGTCGTAGATCGTAAAAGACCAGAAAGCGCCATTGTCCGGATCTTCAAAGGTTGCTTCGTAGCATCCCTTTGCAGGGTAGTCCGGTGAGCTC
>SHBR01000046.1 GCA_004212795.1 Candidatus Thioglobus sp. | reverse complement strand
ACACGGTCGTTGGACCGAGCATGGGCCATGTCACGAGACGAAAGCGCTGCCAACCGGACCGGGCGCCATCCATGGCCGCCGCCTGAATAAGTTCACGGGGTATACCAGTCAGGCCCGCGAGGTACAGCACCATGTTGAAACCAAAAGCCTGCCAGATGCCGATGAAGCAGATGGTCGCAAGCGCATAGCGTTTTTCTCCCAACCAGAGAGGAAAGCCTTCCTGGCAACTGCTTGCATACCAACTGCCCTCTGGGTCTACCCCGGGAATCCATCCCCAACTGAAAAACGTTTCGACCCAGCCCCCGCATCCGGCCTCAAGCGAACGGTTTACGATCCCGATGGTGGGATGCAGAGCAGTTTCCCAGACAATAGCCATCGCCAGCAGTGCGGCCATAACGGGCAAAAAATAAATGGTTTTGTAGAGATTGCCCCCGAAGCGCAGCGAATGAATAGCCAATGCTGCCGCGAGTCCTAAAGCAATGGAGACCGGAACCACAATCAGGACGTAAAGAGCTGATGCCCAGAGCATCTTTTGATAGGAAGAACGGGTAAATATCTTTTCGTAGTTCTTCCAGGCGAGCCAGTCGGCGGTGGAATTGCCCAAACTATAGTCCGTAAAGGACAACACGGCGGCTACCAGCACCGGCACCAGCAGAATCACGAACATGAGCACTAGCGCCGGAAGCACGAAACCATATCCGGCAAGGCGTGTGTGACGGAGGATCATCACTGAGTCAAACCTGGCCGTAGATCAATTCGCTTGTTACTGTCTCCAAACACCAGACTGGATGATTTATAGCAACCGACGCCGAGTTCGTCACCAATGCTCACCCCCGTAACCTCTTCCGGTGTCGCCCGAACAATGACTTGATGGTTGCCGTCGGCGACGGCCCCATGGATGAAGTAGTCAGCGCCGAGGTTTTCCTTGTGAGTGACTTTGAGCGTGAAGTCGTGGCCGCCGCTGCCATTGACAATCCGCAGGTGCTCCGGCCGAAATCCAACACTGACATTGCCTTGGACTGGCTCACTAGGCACGTGATCTAGGCTGAACTCGAGAGTCTGGATGCGACCAAGGCTATCAACCTCGCCGGGGAAAATGTTCATGCGCGGACTGCCGACGAACTGCGCAACCCGAAGATCTGCGGGGTTTCGATAGATTCTCTCAGGCGTATCGACCTGGAGAATCTGACCGTCCATCATGACGGCCATCCGCGAAGACATGGTCAATGCCTCGGCCTGGTCGTGTGTGACATAAATGAATGTGGTCTTGAGGGAACGATGCAGTCCACTGATCTCCGTGCGCATGTGAACCCGAAGTGCAGCATCCAAATTGGACAGTGGCTCATCCATCAAGAATGCGGTGGGCTGGCGCACCATTGCTCTGCCAACCGCCACCCTCTGGCGCTGTCCCCCCGATAACTCGCCGGGTTTTCGCTCAAGTAAATGACTAATCTGCAGCGTTTCTGCTGCCTGATCTATTTTCGAGCGGATAGCATGCATCTTGGTAGCGCGCGACGGAAACAGGTTTCCCAAAAGGGGCATGCGTTCGACAGCAGACAGGTCACGAAGACGTAAAGGAACCGTCATATTTTCCCGAACGCTTAGATGCGGATAGAGCGCGTACGACTGAAACACCATGGCAAGATTGCGCTCACTCGGGCGAACGGCATCCACAGCATCCCCGCCGATCGACACACTTCCTGAAGTCTGCGATTCGAGGCCTGCAATAATCCGCAGAAGGGTCGACTTGCCGCACCCGCTGGGCCCCACCAGGGTCAAAAATTCGCCGGCTTTGATTTGCAGATCAACATGATCTACAGCCGTCGCGCTGCCGAAAGACTTAACGACCCTTTCTAGTTTGATGTCCAAGCTGATTCTTTTTAATCACAACTATTGTTTAAAGTGGCACGGAGTAAATCACGTGCAAATGACATTATGATTACAGTGATCTACCAATTGGAAATGCCCAACAAGTTTGCATACGACTATGATTAACGTATGGCTAAGAGAGAATTCACATTTTTCAACCCGACCAAGCTGGTTTTCTGTCCTGATTATTTGGAATCGCTCAGATGCCACGTTGGAGTTCGCGACTATGGCATCGTCACTTACTCCGACGCCTTTTTCTCGGACGCGGTTGATCAAATTCAAGGAATCCTTGGCAAAGCTGTTTTTGTTGCCACAGACATAACGCCGAATCCTGACTTTTCTTACTTCAACGCTTTAGAAGGAGAAAGGCGGCGAGATCTCGCAAAGGCAGAGGCTCTGGTCGCACTAGGAGGAGGGTCCGTAATAGATACGGCAAAAGTCTTCGCCGCGGGTCTCGAAGACCTGCCTGATATCAGAGACTTGCTAAATTTCGCAAGTCAATCTCCAGCCCTCCACTCAAAAGATATCATTGCGATCCCAACAACAGCCGGAACCGGCAGCGAGGTGACGTCATGGGCGACTATCTGGGACAGCGAATCGGGACGAAAATTCTCGCTGAGTCATCCTGACCTGTACCCAAAAGTCGCTGTCCTTGATCCATCGCTCACGTATAAACTTCCGCCAAGAATAACGCTGGCCTCAGGTCTTGATGCGTTGTCTCACGCCCTTGAGAGTGTCTGGAACATTAACGCAAACCCCATATCAAGCAACTACGCCGTGCGGGCGAGTCGTATCATCATCGAGACATTGCCATCTCTGATGAACAATCCTGAGAACGCACGACTTAGACAGATGATGCTGCAGGCGGCAGTTTTTTCCGGGCTTGCGTTCTCTAACACTAAAACCGCTCTAGCTCACAATATTTCTTATCCAGTATCGCTGAACCACAACCTAGAGCACGGCATTGCTTGTTCTTTCACACTCCCCCTGGTGATGCGTCGAGCGATTGGATCCGATACCGTTTGCGATGAAACCCTTCGCGAGATTTTTGGCAACGATCTACATAACGGGGCTGATCGGCTGGAGGAATTCTTGTGCGACCTCGCAATCAGCACAGAACCCGAAGATTACGGCATACCGGCAACCACTTTTAAAACATATCTCGATGACGCGCTGAAGGGAGAACGTGGACGCAACTTCATTGCTGCCTAGTCGCAACCAAAGTCTTTTCGCTTAATCAGGAACGGGCATACCAGCCCGTTCGTCAAAAATCTGCGTCGTCCCAATATAGAACGTAGGTCACGATCTTAATCATGCTTATATCGTAGTGTTTTAGTTACTCTGTATATGTCTAAAGAACCGATCTGTCTCCCCGAAGAGTTGCGTAAAGACTTCCAGACAGTTGCTTTCATGTGTGCCTGTCGATGTAGATACAATCGATCGCGATATGATAGACGCACCCTCCAACAGGCAATCGTTTTAGAAAGCACCACATTGGATGAGAACGCAACAGCTGATGTCAAAGCAGCAGCGCTCCCCAACCAGAACTGGGAGCGCACGGATTCTGCATTACACATCATGCATATTTGAAAGTAATAGTAATTTTAGAAATATGAGAATCGTCATCGTTAGGGTTGGGCTAAGAAAAAATAGACTACCAAGGGACGCCCACAGCTTTTTTAAGAAGCGAGTGGATGGACTCCGTAATCTTTCTAAACGTGATCGCCTGGTTTAGCCATTGCTGTTGGGTTAAAGCAAAGTGTGCTGAAACTTCAGGTTCCACGTCTCCCTAACATTCCAGCGTCTTCAATGAATTCAACGATACTTGCCACTCCTGTACCTTTTTTCAAATTACTAAAAACATAGGGTCGATCCAATCGCATTCTTTGGGTATCCTTCTCCATCACTTTCAGTGAGGCTCCGACGTAGGGAGCAAGATCAATTTTATTGATGACAAGCAAATCTGAGCGAGTGATGCCGGGCCCTCCTTTGCGGGGTATTTTTTCTCCTTCAGCAACATCTATCACGTAAATCATCAAATCTGCTAGTTCCGGACTAAAAGTTGCAGATAGATTATCGCCACCACTTTCAATAAAAACGATGTCGAGATCCGGAAACCGACATTGCAATTCCGCGACGGCCGCGAGGTTCATTGAAGCATCTTCGCGAATGGCTGTATGTGGGCAGCCACCGGTTTCTACACCCACTATCCGGTCTTCTGCTAGTGCCTCTGCCTTGGTGAGTATCTTCGCATCCTCTTTCGTATAAATGTCATTTGTTACCACCGCAATGCTGTATTTCTCTCGGAGAGATTTGCACAACAATTCTAAAAGTGCCGTCTTTCCTGACCCCACTGGACCACCAACTCCGACTCTCAACGTATCGCTCTGATTCATGCGTTAACCTAAGATCTAAAAAGTCTCGTATATTGTGTTTCGTGAAGACTACTTGCTATTGCCATTGATACTGCAGAGGCACCCAAGTCCTCATCTTTTAGGTTGAGACTCTTTTCTATCTCACCAGGAATCTTGTTGGACAATGCAAGCTGCAGACATTGCCCATCTGTCTGACCTAACGGCACCAACTTGATACCTGCGGCCACTTGATTCTCTAACCATCCCCATGCATATCCCAGCATTGCTTGATGGATCGGTATAGACCATCTCACACAGGCCAATGCATACGGGCATGCTTGACACAGTTGCATAGGCTCCGACCATTCATGATCAAATTGTAGTTTCAGATCTCGCAAGAGTTTTGTCATAGCTTTAGCTCTCTGTATCTCTTCCAGTCTCAACTCTGAACTTTCGCGCGACGCCAGCAAATATTGGCACCATTTTAAGAGAGAGTCACTATCCCGTTTTTGCACGGCCTCGTAGATTCTTTTCAATACAGGAATATCTATATAAGTTAGGTTTTCCTGCAAGAGTCCGGTTAGCCAATCTTCGAAGCTATCGAAATCTCTCACCCATCTTCTCTCCACAGCGTATTCAAGCCCCTGAGAGTAGGTGAACGCGCCAATAGGAAGGTTTGGACTGATCAATTGCATCAGGTGCAACTGACTTCGTGCTGACGTCATTTGCTCAGTGCGAATGACTGTGCCCATGGGCAACGCCATGCTCTCCGTATGCCCCAGGTTCTGGCTCGAAGGGAAGTTGCTCGCAGACTGTTTTTATACCTAAGCTCGCCATCATAAGATCCAAAACATGATCATGCTGATATCTTAATTCACCAGGCAGTACTTGAAGCGGGACGTGACGGTTGCCTAAATGGTATGCAGCCTTCGACAACAAATGCGAATCTTCAAGTCTCACAGTAGACACCTTCTCAAGCGATGCTTGGACTTGAACCAAGATTCCGTCCTCAGATTGCAGAAGATCTCCGCCACGGATTATCGGCCCACGATCCAAAAACACGCCTATCTCCCGTCCATCTTTTAGCCTCGATTTAAAGCGCGCTCGAACCCGAATCTCGAAGGGCAACTCTAGGGTGGCAGTAGGTTTTCCCTGACTAACTCGTTTAGTGATTTTAATCACATCAAAACAAGAAATATCGCTGCGTCAGGGGCAGCGTCTTCGCAGGTTCGCAGGTCAGCAAGTCTCCGTCTGCTCGTACCTGATAGGTCTGCGGATCTACTTCGATCATCGGCTGATAATCATTAAGTCGCATGTCAGCTTTGCTTATCTCCCGACACCGTGCCACCTTGCCAATCATTGATTTGAGAGACAACTGCTCCGCCACACCCTTGCTAATTGCCGAGCTAGACATAAAAGTCATTTTTGTTGAATGCCGTGCTGATCCAAGAGCGCCAAACATGTATCGATAGTGAGTCGGCTGAGGCGTCGGAATAGATGCATTCGGATCACCCATCGGAGCTGCCACTATCATTCCACCTTTAATTATTAGACTGGGCTTGGAGCCGAAGAATGCTGGACGCCAAAGAACAAGATCTGCCAACTTACCAATCTCAACTGATCCTACTTCATGGGAAATTCCATGAGTAATCGCTGGATTAATCGTATATTTTGCAATATATCGCTTCACACGAAGATTGTCTGCATCTGAGCCATCACCGGCAAGAGCGCCTCTTTGAACTTTCATTTTGTGGGCGGTTTGCCATGTTCTCATGATTACCTCGCCGACCCTACCCATTGCTTGGGAATCGGAAGCGATCATAGAAAAGGCGCCTAGATCGTGAAGAATATCCTCGGCTGCTATTGTTTCACGACGTATCCTAGATTCGGCAAAAGCGATATCTTCCGGAATCGAAGGAGACAAGTGATGGCAGACCATAAGCATATCCAAATGCTCATCGACGGTATTCACCGTATAGGGTCGCGTCGGATTTGTCGATGAAGGTAATACGTGGGAAAACCCGGCTGCCTTAATAATGTCCGGCGCATGGCCTCCGCCAGCTCCCTCTGTGTGATAGGTATGGATAGTCCGGTCTTTCATCGCAGCCAACGTATCCTCGACGAAACCTGACTCGTTGAGAGTATCGGTGTGAATCGCTACTTGCACATCCTGACTGTCTGCTACTGAAAGACAGGTATCTATGGCTGCAGGGGTCGTACCCCAGTCCTCATGCAACTTGAGCCCAATCGCGCCCGCCTCAACCTGTTCAACGAGCGGATCCGGCTGGGACGCGTTTCCTTTGCCCAGAAAACCAACGTTTACCGGAAAGTCTTCCGCTGCCTCTAGCATGCGGTGGATATTCCAAGGGCCCGGCGTACAAGTCGTAGCATTCGTCCCAGTCGCTGGGCCAGTCCCGCCACCTAGCATCGTCGTCATCCCCGACATGATTGCCTCTTCGATTTGCTGAGGACATATGAAATGGATATGTGCGTCGATACCTCCGGCGGTGAGTATTTGCCCTTCGCCCGCAATGACTTCGGTGCCCGGGCCAATAACGATATCCACATCGGGTTGGATATCCGGATTCCCGGCTTTTCCAATGCCATAAATTCGACCGTTTTTTATCCCGACATCTGATTTGATGATTCCCCAATAGTCAATAATGAGGGCATTGGTGATCAGGACATCCGCGACATCCATCGATAAAGCTTGACTCTGACCCATGCCGTCACGAATAACTTTCCCGCCACCAAATTTAACTTCATCGCCATAAACTGTCTGGTCCGCTTCTACCCGCACAAATAGTTCTGTATCTGCAAGTCGGACTCTGTCCCCTGTCGTGGGACCGTACATTTCGGCGTATGCCTGCCTGGATAACTTTGTCATGTATCCAACGCCCCCATAACCTGACCATTAAAGCCAAAGACGACGCGTCGCCCAACATAGTTAACAAGATCAATGTTTCGCTTCTGACCAGGCTCAAAACGCACCGCTGTTCCAGCAGGAATATCCAAACGGAAACCTAGTGTTCTTTCACGATCAAATACAAGAGCAGAGTTGACCTCATAAAAATGGTAGTGCGAACCTACTTGAATAGGCCGATCCCCATTATTCGCAACCAAAACAGATATTCTGTCTCTTCTATCGTTGAGGTAGATGTCTCCATCTTCAAGTAATACTTCTCCGGGCTTCATATTTTTTCCTTACACAATTGGCTCATGCACAGTAACAAGCTTTGTACCGTCTGGAAACGTGGCTTCAACTTGGATATCTTTTATCATCTCTTGAACCCCATCCATAACATCGGCTGACGAAAGGATAGACCGGCCATAATCCATTAATTCAGAGACGCTTTTCCCATCTCTCGCTCCTTCCATGATCGCTGCGCTTATTAAAGCAATTGACTCTGGATAGTTGAGCTTCAGACCACGGTCTCTCCTTCGTTCAGCCACAAGAGCTGCGGTAAAAATTAATAATTTATCTTTTTCCCTTGGCGAAAGGTCCATTCGAAACTCCTTAGGTATCCCAAATGCGCGGGCGCATTTCTGATTTCTTCATAATGTAGGGTCTGAGAGCAGACCATATATCACTAAAGATATCCTGAGCAATATTGGTCGAGTCTCCTAGATAACGGATTACCAAAGCATCGTCGATCAAGGTAGCCGAGGCCTCGATGCGTTCAACGCATTTGGCAATCAAGCCTCGGGCCACCTCAACATCTCTCTCTGTTGCTCCGATCATAATAAAAGTTGCCACAACTGGATTAGAATTTAGAAGAGATGACCTGAGGCGATTTTGCTCATGCACCCGGACGCGGTCAATAAAAATTGGTGTCTCACCCCGAAATATCGATAGACTCGAATCAACGAGACCACTATTGAATTTTTCACCAACGGTCGGTCGTCCAAAACACTGGATATCCCAGATCGCTAATCTTGATGAGGGGGACAAATATACCTCCGTGGTAGATTTAACTTCAGCGCCAGGAAAATAAATGCTTCCCTGAGGAAGCCACTCGAGACACGCATCGTCCGATACATTAAATATTTGTCGTTGCACAGCGATCGCTCCAGCACTCCGGTAGAATTTCGTTGCGCCAGGGGTGGTAATTAGCACATCAGTGTTTGGATCCAGATCAGCGCTAATCTGCAGTACATCGCCTGCTACAACCCCGCCGGGGGGATGAATCAGGTATACGTGGCATCCTCCCCCCTCAGGATAAAACGGTCTTTGAACAACCAGTGGTCCTCGTCTCTTCGTGTCTCCAAGAATAGTCTTGCTCTCCCGTTTCTGAAACTTCATTGCGAGTTGCGCGTTCCATCCATTCGAGGAATCAATATCAGAACCGAAGATCAAATTAAAATCACCATGAACTCTATGCTAACCGGTGGGTTTTAATTACTGCTAAACGTAGCATCACCACGGCGATTGTGGCACTCGCCGCTATCACCTGCTGTATTTTCAGCCATTGTCCCATCACATAGGATGGCCGGAGTCGGCAATCGTAGGTAGCGATACCGAGAACAGCAAAGCACCTAGAAGAATAAGGATGCGACTCATCCGCAGATAATACGACTACGGTGGAAAGAAAACTACTGCGTGTAACCGAAAACTGAATCACTCCAAACAGATAATCAGAGTCTCAACCCGTTCCCCGTGAGGCCCGGTTACCTCGGTCGGTATATCTAACCTCTTACACGCTCCCTCAACGCTCCCCCCCCCCTCTTTCTGCTCCACCGTATAGCCAAAGACGCGGCCACTCAAAGTTTTCGATTCTAATGATTTCAAACGTCTTTCAAGCTTTTTGTCTACGGCATGATTTCTCTCCCATTCCTCCCATCATAATCCGATTCCAAAAATTTGATGGCTGAAATAAGAGAAGCCAACAGAATCCAAAAGTCCGTGAGGGATTTTTATAAATCAGTCGAAATGATTGTTATCCGCGTTCTTGGTTCTAAAAGAGCTTCAAGCTGACGCTAAATTGACTCGATCCAATTCATCTGATTGCTCCGTTCAGGTGCGCCCTACTCTGATCCCGCCCCATCAGAGAACATCGAAGGACGTGTTCATTTCACAAATTATCGGATCTTTGACTTTTTTACTTGAAAAATCTCATCGCACTTATCAGAAACTTCTGGCACGAATATTGCTTCTCTGTAAGAGACGATCTCAAACACTTAACCATAGGTAAATAAAAAATGCTTTCAACACTCAGCATAAAAAAACGATTTGCTGCGCTCTCGCTAGTCACTTCGTTGCTAACTCTAAATTCTGTATCTGCTGCTGATTCCATTAAAGTCGGGGTATTACATTCTTTGTCTGGAACGATGGCTATCTCTGAAACCACATTGAAAGATACGGTTCTAATGATGATAGACAAACAGAACGAGGCAGGTGGTCTTCTTGGCAAACAATTGGAGGCAGTCGTAGTCGATCCTGCGAGTAATTGGCCATTATTTGCGGAAAAAACTAGGGAGCTCCTGGAAAAAGAACAGGTCGACGTGATATTTGGCTGCTGGACTTCTGTTTCGAGGAAGTCGGTACTCCCAGTCATCGAAGAACTGAATGGACTACTGTTTTACCCGGTCCAATATGAAGGTGAGGAATCAAGCAAAAATGTCTTTTACACGGGAGCCGCACCGAATCAGCAAGCAATACCTGCTGTGGACTATCTAATAGGAGAATTAGGCGCAGAGAGGTTCGTATTAGCGGGAACAGATTATGTTTATCCAAGAACCACGAACAAAATTCTCGAAAACTATCTTAAAGATCTTGGTGTGGATGATTCAGACATCATGATCAACTATACGCCGTTCGGACACAGCGATTGGCAGACAATCGTTTCTGACATAAAAGCATTCGGATCCGCTGGGAAAAAGACTGCGGTAGTAAGCACGATCAATGGAGACGCAAATGTTCCTTTTTATAAGGAACTTGGTAATCAGGGAATAAGTGCTGAGGATATTCCAGTTATCGCTTTTTCCGTCGGCGAAGAGGAGTTATCGGGCTTTGATACAGGTCCTTTAGTAGGCCATCTGGCAGCTTGGAATTACTTCATGAGCGCAGAAGCTGACATCAACGATGAGTTCATTGAAACCTGGCACCAATTTACCGGTGACGAGGGCAGAGTCACTAATGATCCAATGGAAGCAACCTACATTGGCTTTGAGATGTGGGTCAAGGCTGTCGAAAAAGCAGGCACCACTGATGTGGATTCGGTAAGACCTGCTCTCTACGGGACCGCAGTGCCAAATCTAACCGGCGGAACAGCAGTGATGCACACGAACCATCATCTTCAAAAACCCGTGCTAATAGGAGAGATCCTAGAAGACGGGCAGTTTGAGATTGTCTCGGCTACCGCGGGGGAAGTTATTGGGGATGCCTGGACTAACTTCCTTCCTGACTCAGCAAAGATCATCGCCGACTGGACCTCCCCGGTCAGTTGCGGAAACTACAACTTAGAAACTCAGCAGTGCTCTGGCCAAAATTTCTAGAGCTCTAACTAAAGGAGCCAGGCTCAGCCTGGCTCCACGAGTGCAATTGTGATCCCACCCTCCAGATTGCTATTCATGGCCCTGCTTGCCCTGTTTAGCTCTGCTACGTTTGCCTTCGAGGAAGGACTCGCACTTTCCGAATCGTCTTGGGAGGAGAAAGCTGAATGGATTGAGACCTTATCAAAGGACACAACAGACGAAGCTGAACAAATCCTCCAGCACTGGGTGGGTGGAAATTTGTTTTACTGGCCCGCTGAGAATCGACTGGTAGCAGGCACTAAAGAAGGGAGAAAATATGAGTTACGAGAGATCATCGGCGGTTTAGTGATTAATGTTGTGAAACGAAAAGCTGTGAAGAAAATAAAAGTAAACAACAAACTCAGGAGACAAATTAAACAGGCGCTTGCATATCGATCATTAAGCTCTCCCGATGCATCGAAGCGTTTAAAAGCAATAACAGAGCTTAAGCGAAAACCTGATTATTCATTGCTCCAGACTCTTCTGCGATTAGAGGTGGCAAATCCAGATTTAACAACTGCGAGGGACCTTCGAACTCTGGTTGGACTCGTATATCTAGAAAGCAGCAAATCAACTGAACAAATTGAAGGCATAAAGCGCCTAACGGGTAATCTATCCTCTGAGGCTAAGGAAGGACTCAGTCGCTTGCTACTCCGGGAAGACCTAACTAGCGATGTAAGGGCATTGGGCCAGCGAACGATAAAAGACATTGAAAAAAAATTGTTGTACTGGGGACACGCGCAGAATATCGTTTTCGGTGTCTCCCTGGGCTCTATTCTTTTACTGGCCGCAGTGGGTTTAGCGATAACGTTTGGCGTCATGGGCGTAATAAATATGGCTCATGGCGAGTTCATCATGTTGGGCGCCTACACTACCTTTGTTGTTCAGCAAATAATACCGGGAAATAGTGCTACTGCCCTTTTAGTCTCTATTCCGGCCGCATTTATGATCGCTGGAGCTGCTGGAATACTTCTTGAAAAAAGTGTAATCCGCCATCTCTATGGCAGACCTCTTGAAACTTTATTAGCGACTGTCGGAGTAAGTCTGCTGCTCCAACAGATGGTCAGATCTATTTTTGGCCCTCTAAACCAGGCGGTAACCTCACCAGAAATACTGAGTGGCTCGTTCGTCGTAAACGCAGCGTTCGCCATTACCTACAACCGGGTCTTTGTAATTATATTTGCCGCTCTAGTTATCGTAGGCTTGTGGCTTCTAATGTACCGGACGTCCTTTGGCGTCCGCTTAAGAGCGGTAACAATGAATCGTGGAATGGCAGCTTCAATGGGGATAAGAAGTCAGCGAATGGATGCGTTGGCTTTTGGTCTGGGGTCAGGGGTTGCAGGCATAGCAGGAGTAGCTATTTCGCAACTTACCAACGTCGGACCCAATTTAGGTCAAGCCTACATAGTCGACTCATTTATGGTGGTTGTTTTCGGGGGGGTAGGCAACCTATTTGGCACTGCGATCGCCGCGATTGGGCTTGGGGTTGCAACTAAGATTGTTGAGCCAATTATCGGCGCAGTTTTAGCCAAAATCGTCATCCTTATTTTTATTATTCTCTTTATTCAACGACGGCCTCGAGGTCTTTTTGCGCTCCGTGGTCGCTCGGTCGAGGAGTAGTCAAATGGATCAACTTTTCAGGAAATTAACACTCGCTTTTGTAATCGTAGTTGTTCTTTATGTTTTTATTAACAATATCTTATTTCCCGAATCCTTCGGCCTTGGATTGGACTCTTATTATCTCACCCTGATTGGAAAATACCTCTGTTTCGCTATTTTGGCCCTCGCGCTGGATGCTGTCTGGGGATACTGTGGGATTCTCTCCCTTGGACATGGTGCATTTTTTGCGCTGGGCGGCTATGCCATGGGTATGTACCTAATGAGACAAATCGGTGATCGAGGTGTTTACGGAGATCCTTTACTTCCAGACTTCATGGTTTTTCTAAACTGGACAGAACTGCCTTGGTTCTGGACTGGTTTTGATCAGCCTTGGTTCGCAGCACTAATGGTTATCATGGTCCCCGGACTTTTAGCATTCTTTTTTGGCTGGTTTGCTTTCCGCTCAAGGGTATCAGGAGTTTATCTTTCAATCATTACACAGGCTCTAACTTATGCATTGATGCTTGCGTTTTTTAGAAACGAAATGGGTTTTGGAGGGAATAACGGGTTAACAGATTTTAAGGACATCCTAGGCTATCCAATATCTGCGGAAAGTACGAGAGCTTCTTTAATGATCTTGTCAGGTTTAGCGTTGATTTTTTTCCTAATCTTCACCTCTTGGGCAATGAGAACTAAGTTTGGTCGAGTGCTACTTGCGATAAGGGATAGTGAGGATAGGGCTCGTTTTCTCGGATATCGAGTAGAGAGCTACAAGCTCTTCATTTTTGTCTTATCAGCAACGATGGCAGGAATCGCTGGCGCACTTTACGTACCGCAGATCGGTATTATTAATCCAGGAGAATTCAGCCCTTTAAATTCAATTGAGATTGTTGTCTGGGTTGCTGTTGGCGGTCGCGGATCTCTTTATGGAGCGGCGCTTGGGGCAGTCGTTGTGAATCTTGCCAAAACGTACTTCACTGGCGCCTACCCGGATGCGTGGCTATATTTCCTAGGGTCCTTGTTCGTGCTGTCGACAATTTTTATGCCACGAGGCATCGTCGGAATTTTGCAAGATAGCTTACATTGGTTATTACCGCAGAAAAGCCGCTATCGAAGAAAATCATCGCCATGACTCTGGAAAATAAGAACGCGCTGTATATGGAATCAATATCCGTCTCGTTTGACGGCTTCAAAGCGCTAAACTCGCTATCGATTGCGCTGGATTCAGGCGAGTTGCGTGCAATCATCGGTCCAAACGGAGCAGGAAAATCAACAATGATGGATGTGGTGACTGGGAAGACACGACCCAGCTCCGGTGTCGCTTTACTTTCAGGCAGATATGATCTTCTTAAACTTGATGAAGTAAAGATTGCAAACCTGGGTGTGGGACGAAAGTTTCAGAAGCCGAGTGTAATAGAGTCTTTGACGGTAAGAGAGAATCTGGAACTGGCTTTCGTTGGGAACAGATCCCCTTTAAGTTCGCTTCTGGTGAAATTGTCCTCCGAGAACCAAGACGAACTTGAAAATACTTGCGCCCGTGTAGGTCTATCCGAATCAATTAAACAGTCGGCTGGAGATTTATCCCATGGTCAGAAACAGTGGCTTGAGATTGGCATGCTTCTCTTGCAAAAACCAACATTACTGCTTGTTGATGAGCCTGCTGCTGGGATGACGGATACGGAGACGATGAGAACCGCAGACCTACTGAAAAGTCTCGCTGGCCGTCATACAGTGGTTGTTGTTGAACACGACATGGACTTTGTTGAAGCTTTAGAGTGCAGGGTAAGCGTACTGCATGAAGGAACGGTTATCGCTGAAGGTAGTCACGCTCACGTTTCTGGCGATTCACACGTGATTGAAGTCTACTTAGGTCGGTAATGCTAACCGTAAAAAATCTTGACTTGTCCTATGGAGCCAGCCAAGCACTCTATGGCATCAATTTAGAGGCCCGTTTAGGAGAAATTAGCAGCGTGCTTGGGAGAAATGGTGTAGGCAAAACCTCTCTGGCAAAAGCTCTCGTTGGGCGTAAGATGTCAGACGACGGGGAAATTCTCTGGAACGGGTTAGACATCTCCAAAGTCGGGCCGGCTGAAAGAGCTCATCTCGGGATATCATATGTACCTCAGGGTCGGGAAATATTTGCGAGACTCACAGTTCAAGAGAACCTTGAAACCGGTTTTGCGGCTTTAGCTAGGGAATTTCGTTTTATCCCACCGGAAGTTTTTGACTTATTTCCAGTCCTTAAAACAATGCTCACTCGCAGAGGAGGTGATCTCTCTGGAGGCCAGCAGCAGCAACTCGCTATCGCCCGCTCATTGGTTACCAGGCCAAAACTGTTAGTCTTGGACGAACCTACCGAGGGTATCCAGCCCTCAATCATCAAAGACATCGGAAAAGTACTGGTCTCGTTACGCGACGAGGGAGAAATTGCGATCCTTCTGGTTGAGCAATATCTAGATTTTGCATTATCAATGAGCGATCGCGTCTACGTACTAGATCGAGGCCGGGTAAAAATCGCAGGCTTGATACATGACATTGACCCACTCGAAGTCAAAAGCCATATAGCAGTCTGAGCTACTTTAAACGCCCAACTGCCGGAGCGCTTTTCGGGATTTTGCAGAGATGCCAACGGATATTGTCTACTTCCGCGGGAAACCGGCAGTTCAGATGAGAGAACGTCATGGGACCGTGAAAGTACTCGTAAATATTTAACCAAAAGGAAAAACACTAGCCGGGATGAACGAACCCAGCGTTACCGCGGTGATTCTGCCATTTTCGGTTCCTGCTAAAGACGAGCCGCACTCAATACCCCAACTACCAATGGTTCAGGGATGGGAGATGGCATAGCAACTCTTGCCAAGACACATGGCTTTACCATTACCTCAGATGAGGTCTATGCCCATCAGGACTTTCTGGGACAAGATGGTGATCTGACTGATTTTGAACTGGAGTTGATTAGTGGGGGTCAGGGAACTGATCAAGGTTGTTAACCCCATTCATTCCAACCTCAGTAGGACAATTCAATGACCGACTTCCAATCCTTCCGTATGCGAAACAACTACAAGAACGAGGTTATTAACTAGGAACTGGATTGTTAGGACTGAGGGGGTGCTATTGAATCGACTTTGGCCCAGAGTTGATCTCGCAATTTGTTAATGTCGTGACGTTGGCTGTCGAGTATCCAATCGACCAGATGTTTCGCAACGTTGGGATATGCTATTGGTGAGGGCGGTGGTTTATCAAGCCAGTCTCTGATGCGGTTGGCGTTGAGACTCTCCATCACATCAGCAAGCCCCAACTGAAGCATTGCGGCGCCATTAGATAACTGCTCGGCCTGTCCCGCGAGTGGTTTGGCCAGCAGTTTTTTCCCAAAATGAAAAAGTTCACTTGGTAATTCAAACCCCGCGCTACTGATGACACCAACTGAAGAGAGCATATGGGAAATAAAGTGCTCTCGTGAAAACGGTCGAAGATATAAATGGCCATCCACGTGCTCACGATCTATATCTGTAAAAAAGAAGAACCGGTGACTGGTTATCGGTTTAAGCAGTTGGATAACACGTTCGGGTTGCTCAAAGGGCAGATAGACGAGAATCTTGTCTTCTTCGACTAGCGAGCACCCCTCGTCGGTTCCTTCTGTTTCGATGATCGGCGGCAGGATATTGCCGCCGAAGTGATGCCAGTGCAGGCCAATATTGATGTCCGTTGGTGCAAACCAGCGCAGGAGCAACGCCGCCGCGGGATTTATACCTTTTTTCGGAATTTTGTAATGGAATGCACATTGATGACTGATCCCGATAGAGGGCACTTTATTGATTTTTGCGGCCCAGGCGGAAATCGGTTCGTAGTCGCTAATAACCAGATCATAGTGGTAAAGATTCAGGTTGTGGATGTCCTTCAGGGCTCCAAAAATGTCATTGCTGGTTGCGGTCTTGAAGAATAAAAGTCGGCCATTTTTCACCGAGAAGGTTAGCCCCCGCCGATGGGCGAAATCACCAAAGCGATCTACGTTAAACAGAAGGGAACGATCCCGGCCGGATAGAAGATAGTCCACCGTAGCGCCTCTTTTTTGGAACTCATTGGCCATGACGGCGGAGCGGGTAATGTGGCCGTTACCTGTGCCCTGGACTCCATATAGGATTCGCATAGCTTTTTTCTAAGGTGAGGTAAAGGAAAGTCCTAGGTTTGCTGCGAGCAGTCCGAGCAGCGCGCCGGCCAGTACGTCAGTAGGAAAGTGCACAGTTAGCAATAATCGTGATAGACCGATCATGACGGCCCAACTAAAAACCCAAGTGGTAAGTGAGGGGAAAACAGCGGCTAGCAAGGTTGCCATCAAAAAGGCGGCCGCGG
>SHBR01000045.1 GCA_004212795.1 Candidatus Thioglobus sp. | reverse complement strand
TTGGCATCTTGATGATGGTCGCCGAACGATACCTTTCGCTCAAGACCGGTTACTCCGCCTTTTATTATTCTCAGGCTTCACCCTGGATCACCCTTCTGGGCGACACCATTTACCTCGCGGGAACACTCTTACTCATCAGCGCGTGGTTCTTTACCATTCAGTGGTGGGTCGCAATCAAGGCTCAACCTAGATTACTAACCCTACTGGCACAGGCGGGGCAAATGAGTCTTACACTGTATCTCACACAAAGTTTGATCTTCACCAGCATTTTCTACGGATACGGACTCGGTTACGCGTACACGCTCGGGCCAACACACGTGTTGATCCTCGCGATTGTCATTTATATTGGGCAGCTCGCACTCGCGGCTGTTTGGTTGCGTTACTTTAAGCGCGGGCCACTCGAATGGATATGGCGTCTTGGCATTTACTTACGTTTTGAGACAATTCGAAGAAATTAGTCAAACTCTTCATTAGCTCGAATGACCAACATGTGGTCAATACCCTAGCCACTGAGAGGGACTCCCTTGATGGCGCCCTGTTTTTAACCGCATTCCCTTAAGCACCAACGCCTGAGCCCCAATGGTTACGTTTGATTCAATCTCCGCGCCACCCATCAGCATAGCGCCGTGATTAAAACAAGTATGATCTCCAATTCGGGATCGTTGTACGGTGAGCACTCGCTCCTCAAAACTATGCAGTTGGAGTTGTCCATTAATCACACATCCGTTTCCAATGTCTGCCGCGTGCCAATCAAAAACCTGAATGGGATTTGCAAACAACGTCTGCTTACCAATGCGACACCCGAATATCCTTAATAATGGATTGGCTAATGCCGTGCCTGCCGCACTCGTCAAGAACATTCCCGACCACTGGAAAAAACAATCCTGCGCCAGAAAGTATGTGAAATGACGCACTGACCAAAAAGGGGTTGAATGATCCCTACCCCAACGCGATCCAACCAATACCAACTTCACCAGTAAGGCGAGTAACGGCAAAACGAGCGAAAAGAGAATTGCGGCTAAGCCCGTCGTTAGGATCTCACCCCACCCGAGGCCCTCCGTCCAAACCAAAAGTCCAACCCCTAAAAAAATTGCGGTCCCCGGAATGACGCCAGCCGATCCAAGGTCGCTGAGCAAAAATCGAGAAACAAAAAGAAAAAAAGAAGGTCTTCTGATATGGCCGCCCGGTTTATTTCGGCCCACACCAAACCCAAGCGGGGGATTTCCAGCGATGACTCTGGCAGGATCCGGATAAATCTGCGATTGTTGTCGAAACAAGTAGGGCGCGATTGGAGTTGAAACGCCAAGCAGAAGATTGCCTGGCAAGTGGCCATGCTCTGAGACTGAATTGTTGCTCGCAAAATAGGCTGATGGCAGGCGCAGCGTGCGCAGCGTCAGAGTCTCTCCTTCCTCATCCAGAACATTACAAAAGCACCCATGGGCTAAAAATATATTAGCATCAGCGTTAAGATGCTCGGGCAAAAGATTAGTCATCGCATCGCATTCGGAACCGCCGATCCGCGAAAATCGCACGCCGGATAGCGCCCTTAAATACTGTCCAGTAAGGCTCCAAGTCCAAAATTGCTGGAGCTGATTCATTTTTTGCTGCCGATAACGTGCCATCACGCCGGGTATGGAATCGGCCGCCATCACACCAGCTCGGCTGGGCGTGAATCGCAGAAACAACGCAATAACCGTCGAGCTTGCCACAATGCTAAGCCATATCCCTGCGACTGCAAATCCAAATAATGACAAGATATCAAGACTGAAAAAACGCCCCGTTGTCCGCATTGCGGTCTCGATCGCATCGAATCCTAAAAACTCCAGAGAGATCACAGCCGTCGCAGCAGCCGGCATCACTAATAAAAACATTTCCAAAACAATCTGCAGTCCTACATTTCGCAACTCCGTTAAAGCCATTGGAGACGAGGTATCGGTGTATTTTTTATTTCTACCGAGGGGCTGATAGGCGGCTTCGGGCTCACCCGGAACACCACTAATCATGATCCACCCCGGAATAGCACGGTCAACAGATGACAAAGGGGTGACCCATGCACACGGTCCGATTTCCGCCCCCGCAACTACCGTTGCCCGCGTACCAACTTTAGATGCGTGACCAATTTTTATTTTGCCAATAACGAGGTGATTTCCCTCCCAACGCAACGTACTGACCTGTGCGGATGACTGGATCACCGCATTAGGCTCTACTGTCAACAGGGCCAAGGGCCCACTGAATTCGACGCTCTGTGAAATATGAGCAGAACGCGCAATATGGGCACCGAGAGACCCCATCATCCATCGAAACAAAACAGGGCTTCGAACCATATTCTTCATTGGTTGCAGCACAATGTTTTGCTGCTGCTCAATAAACCAAACGGTCAAGTGAATCGTCGAATATTTATGATAAATACCGGGCGGAATGTCCCAATTTACCGAATGCGCTAGAACACGCCTGATGACATAAATCCATGACAAATTAATCACGGGCAAGATAAGGTAAACGCCAAATCCCAAGGCACTCGCCATTAAAAATAAAAAAAGATTTCCTTGCATCAATAGCGATTCAGCATCCGTGAATCCCAGCAATAAGACCACGACGAATAAAGTCGGAAGCCGCAACAGCACAATACCAATAGCCTGTAGAAAACTGAACCACCTAAAATCAATTGGTCTCGCTGTTTTAAGGTTTTCATCCGGGACGTAATGATTTGGTCGCGCCTGTTCCGAATTAGCATTCACTCCTTCAGAATGAATCATCTGCTTCGGTATTCTGGAGATCGCTGATGCTGTTCTGGTATCGCTCAGCAAGCTCCGTACTGTCACAGGGTAACCTGCAGATTGGAGGGACTGACTCAACTGGGCTATCGATATCGAATGCGCACCCCAATCAAGAAAATCATCATCATGATCTAATGCCTCTCCCAGAATTGAGCGACAGATACCGAGCACTTCTTGGTCGATTGATTCGTATGCCTGATGTTGATTTTTTGGGTCAAGATTAATTTGGTTTTCGTTTAACTCCAGATTTTTCGAAATCTTTGGCAACGCTTTTCTATCAATCTTTCCAGAAGCCAAGACCAGATTGAATTTCCGAACCGCAAAATAACGGGAAGGGACTGCATAGTCTGGAAATGACCTTTTCAGTAATTGATGCGCTCTGTCGATCCAGGGTGCTCGTAATAAAAAAGCATCAACTGAAGATGAGTCAGAAATCTGGCTTGATTCTGGCAGTTTGACAAAAGCAATCAATTCATCGTTTTGACAATCCAGCACCGCCGTTTCTACTTCTTCAAAATGATCCTGCAACAATGACTCAATGGGTTGCGTTTCAACCCGAAACCCCCGCACTTTAAGCTGTGTGTCTAACCGGCCATGAAAATGGACGCGACCCGAATCAGGATCGACATGACACCGATCGCCCGAACGATAGAGTCGCCCAAATTCTGGATGATCAACAAATTTTTCAGCGGTCACCTCATCTAGATTCCGATACCCTTTCGCAAGTTGGCACCCGCCGATGCACAGCTCTCCTTCCTGACCCGCAGGGACAGGTTGAAGATCGTGGGGAGACAAGATCAAGTAGGAAACACCTGCAAACGGTGTGCCGATCGTGACCGGCTCATTGGGTCTTAAGAGCTGGCGACTGGTGTCAGTACTCGCTTCAGTCGGACCGTAAGTGTTAATAATTTGTCGGCGACCTTCGGACCATGGCTTCACAAGAGAGGCCGGAAAAGCCTCGCCGGCAGGAATCACATAGCGACAAATCGGATAGGGAAGATCGGTTGAGGGGTTTGAAGAAAGGGTTGAGAGCAGAACAGGCGGGCAGAATAATGCGGTTACCTCCCGCTCCTTTAATATAGGTATTAAGTCAGGTCCGGAGCGCAATTCCGACTTGGTCAACATGACGACCTCGCAACCGGCAACCCATGCGCTGTACATTTCCGAAATACTGCCGTCATACCCCAAAGAAGACGATAGAGAAGTGGCATCCTGGCCGGCAATAAAATCAAAATACGCCGCGTACGACTTCACCAGATTAATGTAGCCACGATGCGGACACTCGACCCCTTTAGGCCTCCCTGACGTTCCGCTCGTGTAAAAAATAGACGCCAGTCGCTGCGCGGAATCATCCAGCCAGGTTGATTGGTGTTTTTTTTGGTCAGATTGATCATTAAACGCGTGTGGACTCACGAGATCAATTGAAGGGATATCGAATGACGGCGATTCTCCCCGCGTTAGAAGCAAAGCGGGTTGAGCGTCCCGCAGCATATCCATAATGACCGTCTCAGGCGATTCAGGATCAAGAAAAAGCTGTACGCCGCCCGCTTTGAGAATTCCTAAATGCGCTGCCACAATATCTGGATGATCCTGGGTCATATAAACAGCAACGACCTGATCTTTATGACTTAGCGTGGGTGCAATTAAATCCGCAATTTGTTCCGCTCGTGCGTCCAGCTGGGCATAGGTGAGCGTATGCCCGGTGGCATGGACAGTCAATGCGGGTAAGGATGGAAATAGCTTCGCAGAACGTTCAAAAATCTCATGTAGCCACCTCACGCCAGACTGATGGACGTGACTACCCCATGGCCGAGGGCCCTCAACATCAGTTAACGCTACTGTCTTTTCGCGGTCAGGTTGTGGGCGATGAATCCATCGATATTTCAGCCATGCGCCGAAAACGCAAATTGAAATGATCGTAAGAACCAGATACATCAATCGCCCCTTAAGGGTATCGCGCCCCTGTTAATTTCAGTTGAAATATGAATCCATTATTCCCCGACGCCGGGTATCGAGCGTCACGCAATGAAAGCCACCCCCCAGCATTCTAGAGTGACGAAGTTCAAGAGGGGCGACATCAAATCCCTTCCTCTCCAGCAAACGGATAAGTGCACTTTGATGGCGATCAACAACAACAGTCTCAGGGTCCAGACTGAATAAGTTCATATCAATCCACTCACTCCCAATTGCCTGTCTGAGATACTCAGCACTATGGCGTTCCTGCCTCTCCATTGGAGGACTAAAGATAATTTCCCAATCTTTAAGAAAAGAAGGAATCGTGTCCATTGTTAATCTTTCCGGATTCGCCAGAATTAATCCCGGCCGCAGTGCAACTAACGTTGAATCAATATGACTTCCAAAGTACACATCTTTTAAAAAATGGACGCGAAAATTACTCCCCAGCATGCGCTGTAACCAATGTCCGCCTAATTCGTTCCCCGTCGCGCTCACCAGATATAACAAATCGTGACCAAACCTTAGGACGTTAGCGGCATCGAAGGCCGGCTCATCATTACGAGGCGCGGGTTTATCAAGATCGGTTTCAAATAAACGATCAGCAAGCAGGGGTTTTGGCGCACTCAGCCAAACGGCGCCATCAGAAAAATACTCCATCAACAGATCGCGATAGCTGCCCGTCTCAAGCGAGCGACTCCGAATGACGTTTGGCGTCTCGATGATCTTATCGCCAATGACGAGCAAAATATCTCGGGGGCAGTAATTGTAATACCCCTCAGATTCCCAGAGCGTTGTTCGAATTTTTCGCTCATGGGGCCATACCTCAGGACGGCGAACGACAATCCCTTTTGCGCGCATTACATCGACAAATTTCTGAAGATCTTCCTCAGTTTCCTCGATTATTTTGGAAGGAAATGGACCTTGCGGAATTTGATCAAGTGATCGATCAGGATACTCTGCCAATTGAGTGCTCGGATCTGCATAAGGAAATCGTGCATTAAAAGGATTCCCCACAATGACTTCTTCGAGCGGATCCCACTCGTTGCAACTCCATACTATAGACATACGTAACCTAAAAACCCGAGCCTAAAAAAAGGGGCTGCTCAGTCGCAGCCCCTTTTCAAAACTAATTTAAAAAACTGATTCAGCCTTCCTCTCGCTCCCAAAGTCCGCTGCCATGACAGGTCATCGTCTGCCCCTCTAAAGCCGCCGCATCGGAATCGTTGTAATTATCCCACCACTCGCCAAAGTGAGAAAAAGATTTCCATTGAACGGTATACAGAATGTCAGTGCCCAGTCCATCGGCGCCTGCCGCAACGGGAAACATAATACTCTGGGATAGTCCTTCACCGCCTGGCACTTTCGTGGCTGCAGCCTTCCATTCTACCGCCCGCGCCATCACCTCTTCTTCCGAGATGTTATCGTTCAACTGACATCGCCACACCTGCATCGGCGTGCCCGCGTTTACAATCGGCGTTAAAAGAAAAAATACTCCAAAACCGGCAACGAGATTTCTTATTTTCACAATTACTTTCCCCTTTTATTTTCTTGAAAATTTATTAGACGTAACGTCAAGTTGGGTTGAATATATAACATTTGTTATTTAACTGCTAATCCCAGCGATCTTCCCTATATCTCCCCATCATTCCCCATTAGAATTAAGCTCATCAGACGTCAAGTCCTTTGACGCTGTTGGCGCTTAAAATCCTGCGCCAACCAACATCGAGACCCTGCAATCCACTGGAGATCAGAAAAAATGCCCATCAAAAGAATTCAAGTTGGTGACAGAATGAGTCAGGCTGTCGTTCATGGTGATTTGGTCTATACGGCCGGACAAGTCGCGCGTGATGCGCCAGGCGAGAGCGCGGCTAACCAAACCAAATGCATTCTCAATCAAATTGACGCCCTTCTGCAAGAAGCGGGCACTGATAAATCTCGCCTTATCTCGGCAACGATCTGGCTGTCTGATATGGCAACCTTCGCCGAGATGAACGAGGTATGGGATGCCTGGGTGACTCCGGGCCAAAGCCCCGCCCGCGCCTGTGTCGAAGCCAAACTCGCCGCACCGCAGTTCACTGTTGAAATTGCCATTATTGCGGCAGTCAGCTAGGCATGCCCTTCCATGAGACATTTGCACATAATCTGACCAAATTCACCTTGGGTTGAACTGATGCAACAAAAACCATCTCAGCAGGACTTTATTAACCTGACTAACCTACCCTATCAGGTCGATAGCGGCATAGCAGAACGTGCCCGAATTGGTCTCGTCGTTCTGGCGAGCGATCATAGTGTTGAATATGAATATAAGCAGGTTGTGAATATCCCGGGTGTCGCCATTTATCAATCACGCATTCCAAACTCGCCCACCGTCACACCCGAAAGCTTGAGGGCGATGGAACCTTATATTACCGATCGAACTGATATTATTCTTCCAGGTGTCCCTCTCGATGTCGTCGCCTATGGTTGCACATCCGCGTCCATTATTATCGGCGAGGAACGCGTCTTTGAGCTTATTCATACGGCCCGTCCAGAGGCAAAAGCGACAACGCCAATTACGGCCGCGTTTGCCGCATTTCGAGCGACCCACTGTCAGCGAATCGGTGTGCTCACGCCTTACTCAGATGAGGTCAATCAACTTATCAAGCGGTACATCGAAAGCAAAGGTTTTGAAGTGCCCGTTTTTGGCTCCTTTAACCAGGATGATGATAATCTCGTTGCCCGTATCTCCGCCGAAAGTATGCAGGACGCGGCGCTCGAGATTGGCCGTCACGATAATGTAGATGGCGTGTTTGTATCTTGCACTAGTCTAAGGCTTGCACACTGTATCGCCGATATTGAAACAGCTCTAGGAAAACCGGTCACTTCGTCTAATCACGCGATGATCTGGCACAGCCTTCGCCTCGCCAATATCAACGATAAAATTGCGGGGTTCGGAAAGCTGTTCACACTTCCAACGTGACATTCGCCTGCGCTAAATTATTATGAGTCGCAAGATCATGGTCATTGAGCATCACGACGAATTTCATGATGACCTCGCGTCTATTCATCTCCAAAAACGTGGATTTGACGTCGAGTGGTGCCAGCCTTTTAAAAACCAACCCCTTAATGCGCCTAATCCAGAACTGGGCGGCGTTGTGATTCTGGGTGGCGCTGCCAATGTCGATGAGATGGATCGATCCCCTTATCTTTACGATGAGGCACGCTGGATTGAAAAATGCTTAGAGCACAACATACCCATGCTGGGACTTTGTCTTGGCGCGCAACTTATTGCCCACGTCTTAGGCGCCAAAGTTGCTCCCCATACTGACGGGCTCGAGGAATTTGGTTTTTATGAGATTCATTCAACCGTAAGTGAACCGGAGTTTGTCCCAAAAGGTTTCTTTGCCGCACAGTATCACTCGCGGGGATTTGAAATACCCAATGGCGCGGAAAAACTCGCGTCGGGCGCTTTATTCCCAAATCAAGCTTTTCGGTACAATCATCACGTTGTTGGCACACAGTTTCATCCGGAATGTACTCGCGAAATATGGAAACGATGGCAAGTCTTGGACGGCGCGCCATGGGAGAAACCGGGCGCGCAATCCAGAGAGGAACAAAATCGCCTGAGCAATGTATCGCTTTCTAACGCGGGACAATGGTTTATCAAATTTCTTGATGAGCTTTTTTTAGCCGTTAAACACTGAAATAAACGAATCCATGAGTTAGCCATGTCACTACCTACCGTCTCAATTGCGCAATCCCATCACAACACCGCAGCGCTGCCACCACAGTCCTGCCCCGATACGATAAAAGCAATTTTGCCACCTGATCGATGTGCGGTTGCGCAGGAGATGATTTCTAACTGGGAAGGATACCAACCCACCCCGTTGCTTAATCTTCAAGGTCTCTCTAACGCTGTTGGGGTTCAGTCAATTTTTTATAAAGACGAGAGCGAGCGATTTGGTCTTCGGAGTTTTAAAGCGCTTGGTGGGGCGTACGCGGTTCAACAAGTGCTCCAACAGGTGTTGAACCAGCGACCCTCCAGTGAATCGGTCAGCCTGACCGATATAAACGACGGAAAATTTGCCGATGAAGTGAAAAATATAACGGTTGTCACGGCCACCGATGGTAATCATGGGCGATCGGTAGCTTGGGGTGCAGAACGATTTGGATGCGAGTGCATGATCTACATGCATGCCAACGTAAGTCAGGCACGGCAAGAGGCAGTCGAGGCTTTTGGCGCAACCGTTATTCGGGTCGACGGTAACTATGATGACTCGGTACGGCAAGCTGACTTGGACGCTAAAGAGAATGATTGGCACATCGTATCGGATACCTCTTATCCCGGTTACATGGAAGTCCCTCGCGATGTCATGGCCGGATACACGCTAATGACAACAGAAGCAATGGATCAACTTCCAGAGTCAGTCATCCCAAGTCATGTCTTCATTCAAGGCGGCTGTGGCGGTTTAGCGGGCGCTGTTTGTGCCGATCTCTGGTTTCGCTATGGTAAAGACATGCCGCACATCGCAGTCGTTGAACCGGTACCTGCCGCATGCCTGTACGAAAGCGCAAAAGCCGGCGAAGAGCGTGTCGTAAATATCACTGAAGAAAGCCTAATGGCCGGACTTTCCTGCGGTGAAGTATCAGCATTAGGCTGGGAAATTTTGCATGCAGGGGCACGACATTTCACCACAATCTCGGATGCGCCAATTGGACCACTAATGCAGTTATTGGCAAAAGGCGTCGAGTCTGATGGACCTGTCGTGTCCGGCGAGTCTGCGATCGCCGGTATTGCGGGATTAATTGGCGCAATCAACGATGACCAACTTGCTCGTGAAATGTCTCTCGATCACCAGAGCAGAATATTAATTTTTGGCACAGAAGGGGCGACCGACCCAGAGCTATATGAAGCGTTGGTTGGTGTTCCTGCCGAAGCGGTCCTATCTTGAAAGGTAACCCCATGACTGAACCGACTCGTGGATTTTCTCAGACCGAGTTTGAAGCGCGTACCGGGCTTACCCAGCAGCTCATGCATGCCGAGAATCTCGACGCCATTCTTGTCACGACAGAGGCTGAGATTCGCTACTACACGGGCTTTCACACTCAGTTTTTCGAGAGCCCGACTCGACCCTGGTTCTTAGTGATCCCTGCTGAAGGCAAACCCATCGCTGTCATTCCCGCTATTGGCGAAACAGGAATGTGCGCAACTTGGATTGATGACGTCCACACGTGGCCGTCACCACGTCCGTCTGACGACGGCATTTCTCTTCTAACCCGTGTAATCGATACGCTGTCTTCACGCTTTGGTCGTGTCGGTATGCCAATGGGACCAGAAAGTATCCTACGCATGCCTGCGGCTGATGCACAAACACTAGCGCAAAATCTTTCCTCCGATGTTGTTGACTGCGCAGAACTTTTGCTCCAACAACGATTCGTTAAATCGCCGGCCGAAATTGAAAAAATTCGTCACGTCTGCCAAATCACTTCTGGCGCGTTTGAGGCCTTACCCCGTTTTGCAGAAATCGGTCATTCTGAACTCGACATCACCAAACGCATGCGCATTGATTTGCTGGAGCGCGGTGCAGACAACACGCCGTTTATGGTCGCAGGCTCCGGCCCAGGCGGCTACGACAGTATTATTATGGGGCCTACCTCTCGCATCCCCGAATCAGGTGATGTTTTAATCATTGATACCGGAACGGTTTTCGATGGCTACTTCTGTGACTTCGACCGTAACTTTGGATTTCGCCACGTCGCGAATGATACGGCTCGCGCTAATGATGCAATTCATCAAGCATTGGATGCGGGTTTCGAAGCTGCGCGTCCCGGAGCGAAAATGCGGGACGTCTGGTCCGCCATGTGGAAGATCATGGAAGACGCCGGCGCATTAGGTAATAGCATCGGGCGAATGGGTCATGGGCTCGGGATGTTACTCACCGAGTGGCCATCAGTGCACCCTGATGATCAGCGTGTCCTTGAGCCAGGCGTTGTCATGACACTGGAACCCGGGATGACGTTTGAACCAGGACGCCAACTCGTGCATGAGGAAAACATTGTGATCACGGAAAATGGGGCCGAGTACCTTACCCGTCGAGCGCCTCCTGAAATCCCGGTGATTCAATAGCAACTCGCTGCGCCTAACCCTCATTCGGTATCGCACCGTTGGTCGTAAATGAGGCTCACGCGAGCCTCTCTTATTCAGCTCTGCAAGAAGTGAAATCCGAGCAATCTTTTTAAGGAAAAGATGTCCCGGTCGTTGCACGGCCAATTCGGGGCGCAGAACGGATCAACATTTTCGTGTATTCTGATTGAGGAGATTCAATCAAAGATTCAGTTGACTCTTCTTCGATAAGCCGACCTGACTTCAACACACCAATTCGATGCGCCATCACCCTTACGACCGCAAGATCGTGAGTAATAAATAGATAGGTTAATCCCAAATCATTCTGCAATCTCTTTAAAAGATTTAACACCTGAGCCTGAACCGAGACATCAAGTGCGGAAGTCGGCTCATCACAGACAATAAACTCAGGTCGCGAGGCAAGCGCTCGGGCGATCGAAATCCTCTGGCGTTGACCACCTGAGAATTCGTGAGGAAACCGATGCGCATCGGATATTGAAAGTCCGACCTGTTCAAGCAGTTCATGCACCCGTCGGCGTTCAGCAGATTGGGAGTCTGCCAACGAAAACACTCTAAGGGGCTCTGCGAGAATGTTCCCTACCCGCCAACGCGGATTAAGCGATGCATAGGGGGACTGGAATACCATCTGCAGTCGCCTGCGAATCCGGCGATGCTCTAACTGGGATTGAGTACGATCGTAAAGATTATGTCCATCGATCAATACGCTGCCTCCGGTGGGTCGAAGTAACCCAACCGCCGTAAGCGCAATCGTGGACTTACCCGAGCCGCTCTCACCAACAAGGGCATAGGTTTTGCCTTTTTCGATGTTAAAAGAGACATTATCGACAGCATCCAGAAATTGCTTGGGACGTCGAGAGATCACACGGGCAATCCACGGATCCGAAAGATCAAATCGCTGACTTAACCGATCAATGCTTATGAATTCACGCTTACTCATATAAAAAGCAGGCAACACTCTTGTTGATAACTTCGGGCTGACGTAATCGACAGCGAGGCAACGCGTCTTGGCAGCGAGGATGAAAGCTACATCCCGTCGGTAACGCATCTAAGCGCGGCATAGACCCGTCGATCTGATAAAGATGGGTCGAAATATCACCATGCTCAACTGAGGGAGTGGACGCTATCAATCCACGGGTGTAAGGATGACGGGGACTGCTCAGTAAGGATGCCGTGTTCCCTATCTCAACCAAACGGCCGGCGTAAAGTACAGCCACTCGATCAGTTGTTTCGGCAATCACTCCCATATCATGCGTAATTAGCATCACCGACGCATTTCGCTCACGACACAGTTTTTTTAACAGCTCTAAAACCTGCGCCTGTACCGAGACATCCAAAGCGGTTGTTGGCTCATCGGCAATAATCAGCTCCGGCTCAGCCGCCAGCGCGAGAGCAATCACAACGCGCTGCCGCATGCCACCCGAAAATTCATGCGGGTAAGCATTAAATCGTCCCGGGTCAATCCCGACCTCCTCAAGGCCGATCAACGCTTTTCGCTTAGCTTGATCAGCATTGACAGGCAGGTGTGTCAGTATCGTTTCGACAAGTTGATCTCCAATCGTTTTAAGCGGATTAAGACTCGTCAAAGGATCCTGAAAGATCATACTGATTCGTTTTCCTCGAATCTTTATCAATCTTTTGGCATCCAATTGATCGATTCGAACATCGCCAAGCCAAATCTCTCCACTTTCGATCATCCCGGGATCATCAATCAATCCCATAATCGCCGCACCTGTCATTGACTTACCCGCGCCAGATTCGCCAACAAAGCCGATGATCTCACCTTTTTTCACATCAAACGAGATATCGTCGATTGGCACGAGATCCCCATGGCGGTGAGGAAACACGACGCGTAAGTTGCGTACTGAAAGAAGGATATCTGTCACTTGAGCCTCGGATTCAATGTGTCCCTAAGCCAATCGCCCAGCAGGTTTACCGAAAGCGCTAACGCGAGAAGCGTTGCGGCTGGAAAGAGAAGAATCCACCACTCGCCGGAAAACAGAAAGTCCTGTCCGATACGGATCAGGGTGCCCAAGCTAGGCTCTGTGGGCGGAGCACCCACCCCCAGAAATGAAAGAGTTGCTTCGGCGATGATTGCTAGCGCTAAAGTAATCGTTGCAATTACCAAAACGGGCGACAATACGTTCGGAAGAATATGTCTCACCATAATCTGCCTACCGCTGAGCCCAATCAAACGGGCCGCTTTTACATACTCTTTTTCTTTTTCTACCATGGTGGTTCCGCGAACGGTTCGCGCGAAAGGAACCCATTCAGAGAGACCAATCGCGATAATCAACACCGTAATCGCAAGCTCGTCACGCAGATCCGGTGGCAACAAACCCCGGGCAATTCCAAAAATCAACATCGCAATAAGAATCGACGGAAAAGTCACTTGTATATCAGCAGCTCGCATAATTACTGAATCAACCCAGCCGCCTCGGTATCCCGCTAGAAGGCCGAGGCTCACTCCCAGTACCATCGCCAAAATGACCGCCGTTAGTCCTACAAACAGCGAAACCCGCAGACCAAAAATAATCGCCGATAACAGATCCCGACCCTGATCATCCGTACCCAGGGTAAACGTCTCACCCGTAAAGGCATTAGGCTCCATTGGGGCCGTGAACCCGTTTAAGAGATTAAGTGATTTAGCATCAAATGGATCAGTGGGCGCAATTAGATCAGCGAATACCGCAAGCAAAATAAGTACAAGGACAACTACGAACGAGACAATCGTTACCGGAGATTTCTTGAAATCATAAAAAAAATCGCTTTTATAAAAACGATTTATCAAAGATTTATCCTTGCTCATCTCTCTTGCCGTTTTAGTTGCCCATCTCGAATTCGAGGGTCAATCGCCAGATAAAGAAGATCAACAATGAGATTGATCATTACAAACAACGTGCCGACCAGAAGTAAATACGCAGACATTACAGGGATATCAACAAAAAATACCGCATTAATAAACATAAGGCCAACACCTGGCCACTGGAACACGGTCTCAGTAATGATGGCAAAAGCAACAATGGAGCCAAGCTGTAGACCCGCAACCGTTATAACGGGAACCAGCGTGTTTCGTAATGCATGACCAAAATACACGGCGCGCTCGGATAGGCCTCGCGCCCTCGCAAACTTAATATAATCCTGGCGAAGGACCTCAAGCATTTCAGCGCGCGTCAGGCGCATAATCAACGTCATCTGGTATAACCCAAGCGTGATTCCGGGCAGGATCAATGACTTAAGGCCGGACACGGTTAAAAAGCCTGTCGTCCATCCACCAAGCTCTACAACCTCTCCACGACCAAATGAGGGTAACCATCTAAGTTCAACTGAAAATAACCAGATCAGTAACACCCCGATCAGAAAAGTAGGAAGGGAAACACCAATGAGTGAGCTTGATAGAATAAAGTTACCCGTAATCCCCCGTCGATTAATCGCGGTAAACACCCCCATCACCACCCCGAAAAACATTGCAAAAAGGGCCGACACCAGGGCGAGTTCGAGGGTCGCCGGAAGACGCTCCAAAATCATGTCAGCTACCGGCAATGCACCGCGATAGGAATTACCAAAATCAAACTGTAAAACCCGCGTCACAAAATCGAAGTACTGAATAAATAGCGGGTCATTGAGGCCTAAAGCTTCAATGAGCGCTTCGCGCTGCTCCACGGTCGCTTCCTGGCCCAATAAATTATCGACCGGATTACCGACATAGCGGAACATCATGAATGAAATGAGAGCAACCAGAAACAGTACAAAAAAAGATTGACCGAGACGTCGTAAGATAATCAGAAGCATAGTGTCAAAAATCGACTGAGCCCGAACATACAGCGTCCGGGCTCAGTCTCTTTTTTTAGATTTTCGACTGCCCAACCAAACTCAAAATGAAATGGTCAAGCCCGCCGCGGCACATCAGTTGAAGGTCAGGAATTGGAAATGTGGCTGATCTTCAGGTTGAACGGCAAATTCGATCCCGTCTTTCATTCCCCAATTCAAAACCTGGTTATGAATGGGCAGATACATTTGCTGAGTTTGGATAGCATCCCAAATCTTAGCGATGGTGGCGTCCCGTGTTGCCAGATCGGTCTCGGACTCAAGACTCACAATCATTTCGTCAACCGCGGAATCGGAATAACCCGTCGGGTTCCAGGACCCACGGTCGCCCGTGCGGGAATGGACTAAGAAGTTAAAGATGTAATGTGAGTCAAACGTCGGAACGCCCCAACCCAGCATATAGAAATCCGAATCACCGCCTTTAATAAACGGGAAGTGCTGCGCCTTAGGCTTAGCGTCCAGCGTTACGTTAATGCCAATCTGACCCATCATGCCAACGGCCGCCTGACAGATTGATTCATCGTTGATATAGCGGTCATTCGGGCAATTCAGCGTGATATCAAACCCATCAGCGTAACCCGCTTCGGCCATCAAGCCTTTGGCTTTATCGAGATCGTATGCTGGATATTCATTAAGAGCGGGTGTCCAGCCATTAACAAACGGGGGCATGATGACACCCGTCGGATCCGACTGCTCACGCATCACGACTTGCTTAATTGCATCACGATTAATCGCAATATTCATAGCCTGACGCACGCGCAAATCAGCAGTGGGGCCATCCACGTTATCAACACCAAAGAAAATTACTCGGTTCTGTGCGGCCGTGCCCACCTTGAGTCCACTGGTCGAACTCACGCGCTCCAGATCCTGCACCGGAACGTCTTGAATGATGTCCACTTCGCCAGAAAGCAGCGCGGCAACGCGGGTCGCCGACGACTGAATGGGGGTATAAATGATTTCAGTCACTTCACTAGGATAGAGATCCTTGCCCCAATAGTTGGGGTTAGCTGTCAGGACAGTCTTCTCATCAATTGACCGACTCACCAGTTTGAACGCACCCGTTCCGTTAGTGTTCATCGTTGCGAAATTCGTCTCGCCCTTAGCAACATCGTGCGGCGTCAGAACATCGTTTGCTTCAGCCCACTCCTTGTCCATCATAAACATATTAGTCAAATTATTGACTAGAAGTGGGTTGGCGCCATTAGTTTCAATATCAACAGTATGCGAGTCGACGGCACGAACGTCTTTAACGGAAGACAGTAACTCTTTCATATCGGAACCATCAGCCATCGCCCGATTAATTGAAAAAACAACGTCCTCGGAGTCGAAAGTCGCACCGTCATGATAGGTCACTCCCTGTCGCAATTTAAATCGCCAGACATTCGGGTTATCGGACAGTGCAGCCCACTCTGTTGCCAAAGACGGAATAATGGCGCCTGACATATCTCGCTGTAATAACGAATCATAGATCTGATGTGCAAGCGCATGAGTCGGTCCCTCATTTTGAGCATGGGGGTCCATGGTCAATGAGTCGCCGGCACGCGCCCAACGAATCGTTTCAGCTGATGCCAATGTTGATAAAGTCAAACCGGCCACAACCCCCAAAGCCAGTTTTGTCGATAGTTTGTTCATGTTTCCTCCTACGAATAACAAAGAAAAGCCGTTACGGCTGATTTAGCGTCATTAATGACAGTACAAGATTAGACCCCTGAGAACCGAAAATAGCAATAAGCTCCTTAATTCTGGCCAAATCAGCCGGTTTCTAAAGCAAACCTTTTAAAAGAGCTAAAGGTTTAATTAACTAATTTCGCCTAACTGTTTACCAACAGGGTTAATTAACATCAGCCGACTCAAGCATTAACGAAACGCATAGATCGGACTGCTCCAGGCTTGAAATCCATCTTCAGTGGTCACACAAACCCAAATCGGATTATCAGCGCCGGTCGATAAGGGCACTTTGACTTCCGCACGAATCGTGCGCTTCAGATTCCGCTCGGGCAACCTAAATGCGCGAATCTTGCGATCCAGGCCACCCGCGTCCATCACGGTATCTTGCATTCCAATTTCTGAAAGCGGAACATCAAAAGAACCAAGATTAGTCTCAACATGACATCTGGCGTCAGTCGTATCGTCGAGCCAGACATCAAAACCACCGAAGTTACCCGTCGTAATCGCGTCAAATACAACCACATCACGACCCTCTCGCTCCGGTATTCGCTCATGATTCCAGGCATTAATCTTCTCCATGCGCCGGATAGATGCGCCCTC
>SHBR01000044.1 GCA_004212795.1 Candidatus Thioglobus sp. | reverse complement strand
TTCTTCAGGTCAGCGATATCCTTGGTAAACGTGTGTTCTTCACTGTACGAAATCGCGTCCCGGTAGGGTTCAACTTCCCGAAAATCTTCACCTCTCGCAAGTTTTGCGATCTCAAGCCCCCATTCACCCAGTAATCCATGAAGTGAAGCAGGCTCTGCTCGAGCAAGGTCGCCAATGGTTTTAAAGTTTGATTCTTCGAGTTTATGTCGCGCTACAGGACCGACACCCCAGATTCGACTGACAGGCAGCGGATCGAGAAAGGTTTGGACTTGATGGGCTTTCACCTCGAGAAGGCCGTCAGGCTTTGCACCCGCGCTCGCAATTTTCGCGACCATTTTGACAGGCCCAATGCCAACCGAGACTGGCAACGAGAGCACGTCACGGACTTTTTTTCGGAGCCGCTCACCTACCGCTTCGGCAGGGCCTAGCAATCGAGTGCTTCCGGTTAGATCAAGAAAGGCCTCATCGAGCGATACGCGTTCCACAACTGGCGAAAAGTCCTGGAAAATTTCGAGGAGGCGGGCAGATTCTTTTTTGTAAAGTGCCATATTGCCGCGAACAAAAACCAGATCTGGGCATTTACGACGCGCTTCGACAGACGGCATAGCAGAGTGAACGCCGAATTGTCTTGCTTCATAGCTCGCCGCTGATACGACGCCGCGAGCGCTACTCCCGCCTACCGCGACAGGCTTGCCTTGCAGTTCAGGATGATCGCGTTGTTCAACCGAGGCATAAAACGCATCCATATCGGCATGCATGATAGTGCGAGAAGGGTCAGGCAGGGTATTCATTGAGAATATCCATCAAAAAATAATAATTAATTTAATTTAGATATTAGCCTAGGCTGGATTGCTGGGCGACGGGTGTAAAACTTTAAGTGGTGATCCGGTTGCTATTTAACCGGTATTGCGAAGACCAGCCGCAATGCCATTAATCGACAGGAGTAGCGCGCGTTGCATTTGGTCATCTCGATCTTGCTTTTTTTCTTGACGACAGCGGGTGAGTAGCTCGACCTGCAGCACGCTAATAGGATCGAGGTAAGCATCTCGCACCTCAAGGGTTCGACGCAACATAGGCTTGTCGGATAGCAGTTCGGTTCCAGTAATTGATGTGATCATTTTAACGGTGAGTGCGTGTTCTTCTACGACTTGATCATAAAGGTGATGAAGCGCCGGATTTACCAGGCGCTCAACATAGTGTCGTGCGATTGCGAGATCTGTTTTGGCGAGGGTCATTTCGACGTTTGAGACAAAGGTGGAGAAGAAGTGCCACTCGGCATACATCCGTCTCAGGTCATCGCTATATCCGGCTGCTATGACCGCCTGGAGACCGCTGCCGGCACCAAACCAACCGGGAATGATCTGACGGGATTGTGTCCAACCGAAAACCCATGGAATTGCACGAAGATCTGCAATGCCTGCGAGAGCGGTCCCGCGCCGTGAAGGTCGAGATCCAATATTCATTGACCCGAGCTCTTCAACCGGGGTTGAAGAGGCAAAGTATTCGGGAAGCCCCGGATTCTCGACAAAATTTCGATAGGCGAGAAAGGCAGCATCCGAGACTTGATCCATGATGGCGTACCATGCGGTGATCGAGTGGTTATCGTGGCGCGGTGCTTTGTGGGCGAGCGATCCTTCGAGCATCGCGCTGACGGCGAGATTAAGATTTCGTCGCGCAATAGCAGGCAAACCATATTTATCCGCAATGACCTCACCCTGTTCCGTGAGTTTGATTTCGCCGTCGATCACGCCATTGGGCTGACTCAGAATTGAGCCGTGAGTCGGTCCGCCACCCCGTCCAATCGTTCCCCCGCGTCCGTGAAATACTCGAATTCTGATACCGGTATCCGCAGCGACTTCTCTAATAACGCGGAGTGCCTTATGAATTTCCCATTGAGAGGTCGTGATGCCGCCGTCTTTATTCGAATCGGAATAGCCCACCATGACTTCTTGACAGTTGCCACGCAAGGCCAGAAGCTGGCGATAAGCCTGTCCGTCGAAAAGCGTTCGCAGGGTGGGTCCGATGGCGCGTAGATCGTCGATGGTTTCGAAAAGCGGAACGAAGTCTAACCGTGCAATACCTTGTCCGATATCAACGAGACCCACTTCTCGGGCAAGCAGCACGGGTGCCAGGATATCGTCGACGCCCCGCGTCATGGATACGATATAGGCTCCAATAACATGATCGCCTTCGCGGTCCATGATTGATCGAAGTGTTCTGAATAAAGTGAGATTGTCGTGCTCATTTTGACCATGAGGCGGTGCAAGCGGCCTACGACTATTTAATTCCTGAATGAGATGAACAAGTCTTTGTTCCGGATTCATGACTTTGTAAGCAACATCCAGCGGATCAAATAATTCACCCAAAGCCTCATGGTGACGACTTGCATGTTCGCGGATATCCAGACTGGCAAAGTGAAAACCAATCACACCAACAATTCGCCGAACTCGCGCTAATCGGCCATTGGCTACCAACGCGCCGCCGTGTGCCCGCAGCGAGCGGTCCATGACAGCGAGCTCTTCGGAAAGTTCGCCGGGTGATTGATACCCGCCATCGCTTCGCGCCCGTGTCGCTTCTAACCGCTTACTCATGACCGCACAGCGCAGTCGGTATGGTTCGATGAGTCGCGCTGGCGTCAGCAGCTCGGGGTGATTCGCTTGATCACTTTCAATAGTGGTTTTGATCTCCGCTGAGATTTTATACAACCGACCACTCATTGAAGCATCGCTATAAAGGTCGCGAAGCTCAGCGATTAATAGTGTGATGGCGCGATCACGCTGTAGATTAAGAACGGCAGTCGTCGTTTCGGGAGAGACATTTGGATTGCCATCTCGATCGCCGCCCACCCACGAACCGAACCGGATCGGAACCCGTTCGGGATTCAATTGTTGGCCAATGTCACCGAGAGTCGCCGCGATCGTGTCAAAAAGATCAGGTAGCGCGTTACTAACGGTCTGAGAGAGATAGTAGAGGACGAATTTTGCCTCGTCGAAAGGGTCGGGCTTTTCATGGCGAATCTCATCTGTTTGCCAGATCGCCTCAATCATTTCATCAATTCGGCGATCAATACGATCACGTTCGATCTCCGTAGAGCGTGCATCGCCACGGGCTTTTAGAAGATCGGCAATGGTTGCCAATTTATTGAGAATCGAACGTCTGGACGCTTCCGTTGGATGAGCCGTGAATACCGGCCGAAAGTCAGCACGGTTAACAAGATTACCGATTGCCGATGCTGTGACGCCGGCTTCAAGTAGATTGCTTACTGTCTTGCCAAAAAGACTGCCTGAGCGAGTCCCTCCGACATTCAGATCTTCAATCCGATGCTCCTGTTCAGCAATATTGGCCAGATGAAAATAGACCGTAAAGGCTCGGACAAGGTGAATGGCGCGGTCGCCATCTAGACCCGCTAGCAGGTCAGTGAGTTCGGTAGTGACTCCGGCCGCGGTGGTGTTCTGACGCAGTCTCTGGGCTAGATGTCGCACCTCTTCGACGGTATCGAGAAGGTCCTTGCCATGTTGGCGGATAAGGGTATCACCTAATTGGTGGCCGAGCCGTCGAATGTCCGCGCGCAGTGCCGCATCGGCGGTTTCAGCTCGTGTCGGGACAGCGTCACTAAGAGACGGGGTATTCTTCATCGGTGCGACAGTACGAGTATTGCTAGAGCGATACAAGCAGAAAATTTTCCATCGTTGCAGGAGTGTTGCATTGGACTAAGCTCCAATTTTATTCATTTTTCTAATTTCTCAG
Source organism: Candidatus Thioglobus sp. (assembly GCA_004212795.1). Taxonomy (GTDB): domain Bacteria; phylum Pseudomonadota; class Gammaproteobacteria; order Arenicellales; family UBA868; genus UBA868. The sequence continues at coordinate 15,526 of SHBR01000044.1, read as the reverse complement.
GTTGCTCTTGAGCTCCCCCGGTCTGTACGACATAAGCCTTTCGTGATGCGCCTAATCAGTAATCGCACTCATTACGGGAGTGAACTGGCCGTATTCTTGCGATATCAGAACTGAGGATTAGAGATTTTAAAACCCAGAGCATGGTAGACCCAAGCTCCTTTCATGCCACCGTCGGCGTTTTTCCGACGAGGGTAATGGCAACCTTCTTGCACCATATTAACTAATCGGAAAATTATGAGCCACACCCGTACTCCCGAGCGCACCCGTCGCCTCCAGCGCAGCGAATTGGCTGTTCCTGGGTCTAACCCCGGAATGTTTGAGAAAGCTGCAGCCAGTAATGTTGATTACGTCTTTCTAGATCTTGAGGACGCGGTCGCGCCTGACGATAAAATTGCCGCTCGATCCAATATTATCCAAGCGCTAAATGACATCGACTGGCGAGGGGCAGGTAAGACAATCTCAATCCGAATCAACGGCCTCGATACTCACTATATGTACCGCGACGTCGTCGAGATTGTTGAGCAGGCGGGTGAGTTCCTTGACACCATTCTGATTCCCAAGGCGGGTGTTCCTGGTGATATCTACATGGTCGATGCGATGGTCTCCCAGATTGAGACCGCGGTCGGCCTCAAACACCGTATTGGCCTCGAAGCGCTGATCGAGACCACTCTAGGTATGGCCAATGTTGAAGCGATCGCTACTTCCAGTGATCGCCTCGAGGCCATGCACTTCGGCGTGGCGGATTACGCCGCCAGTTGTCGGGCCAGGACCACTAACATAGGTGGTCTCAACCCTCACTATCCGGGCGATCAATGGCATGACGGTCTTTCCCGGATGCTTGTCGCTTGCCGAGCGTATGGCCTTCGACCCGTAGACGGCCCATTTGGCGATTTCAATGATCCAGAAGGTTTTCGACTGGCAGCGGGTCGTGCTGCCGCACTCGGTTATGAGGGAAAGTGGGCAATTCATCCTTCCCAAATTGACTTGGCGAATGATGTTTTCTCACCCCCGGCCGCTGAAGTTGAAAAGGCTAAGCGTATCCTCGCCGCCCTTGCGGAGGCCGCTACCAAAGGTTTGGGTGCCGCTCAGCTGGATGGCCGGATGATTGATGCTGCGTCGGCCCGCATGGCCGAGAACGTGGTGGCGATGGATGATGTGATCCAAACCAAGTCTTTGGCTTAAGCGCAGGGTTAAGCACAAGTAGAGATCCACTCATTTTAGATACACCGGGCAATCAATAAATAAAGAGAGGGGAACGATGGATATCCATGAGTACCAAGCTAAGAAACTGCTCGCTGATTTTGGAGTGCCGATTCCCTTAGGCGGTCTCGCCTACAGTCCCGAGCAGGCGCAGTACCGTGCGTCCGAGATTGGGGGGGACCAGTGGGTGGTCAAGGCCCAGGTACATACGGGTGGCCGGGGCAAGGCTGGTGGAATACGAATGTGCCGCAGTGAGCAGGAGGTCTGGGCCGCCGCGGATGAGATGCTGGGAAGCCGGTTAGTGACTAGCCAGACGGGTCCTCGTGGCCGCGGCGTTTATCGACTATATATTGAATCAGTTGCGGAAATTGATCGGGAGATCTATCTGGGTTTTGTCCTCGATCGGGAGACCGAGCGGGTCATGATGATGGTGTCTGCAGCCGGCGGTATGGAGATCGAGCAAGTTGCTGAGAATGATCCGGACTCGCTCATCAGGATCGTCATCGAACCGGCAGTTGGGTTGCAGAGCTTTCAGTCTCGGGAGGTGGCTTTTGCCCTTGGACTGGATGCCTCCATCGTAACTGAGGTGGCAAATATTTTAAAGGCGTGCTACCGGTCATTCCGTGATCTAGATGCCACTATGGTCGAGATTAACCCTCTGGTTGTGACGGTTGACGGTCGAGTCTTAGCTTTGGATGCCAAGATGGCCTTTGACGATAACGCCCTCTTTAGGCGCGAGCAGATCTCTGAGTTAAGGGACAAGTCCCAAGAGGACCCCCGCGAGATGAAAGCAAGGGATCGTGGCTTGAGCTACGTCGGGCTTGAGGGTGATATTGGATGCATTATTAATGGCGCGGGTCTCGCGATGGCGACTATGGATATGATAAAAATCGCCGGCGGCGAGCCTGCTAATTTCCTTGATATTGGCGGCGGAGCCTCGCCCGAGCGGGTCGCAAAGGCATTTAATCTGGTGCTTTCAGATGAGAATGTTAGGGGTGTGTTGGTCAACATCTTTGCCGGAATTAATCGCTGCGACTGGGTCGCCCAGGGAGTGGTTAAAGCCATGCAGGATCTCGATATCGAGGTGCCCGTTGTGGTGAGGCTGTCGGGCACCAATGTAGACGAGGGTCGACGCATCCTTGAAGAAAGTGCTGTACCGTTGATTACCGCTGACACGCTCGCCGAGGCAGCAGAGAAATCAGTGGTCGCAGTGATGAAAGGAGCGACGGCATGAGCATTGTGATTGACAATCAAACACCTGTTCTGGTTCAAGGTTTCACAGGCCGGATTGGCAGTTTTCATGGTAAGGAGATGATGGAGTACGGCACTCACGTGGTGGGCGGGGTGACGCCCGGCCGCGGTGGGACGGTCCACCATGGACTGCCCGTGTTTGATACGGTGAAGGCCGCGGTAGCCGCCACCGGCGCTGAGGCGAGTATCGTGTTCGTCCCGCCACCGTTTGCGGCCGACGCTATTATGGAGGCCGCCGACGGAGGTCTTTCCACTTGCGTGTGTATTACTGATGGAATTCCGGCTCAGGACATGATGCGGGTCAAACGCTATATGCGTCGCTATAAAGCTGAAAACCGCATGCAGCTGATAGGGCCGAATTGCGCGGGCGTGATCAGTCCGGGTAAAGCGTTGCTCGGTATCATGCCGGGACACATTTATAAAAAGGGTGAGGTGGGTATTATCGGCCGGTCCGGGACGCTGGGCTACGAGGCCGCATCGCAACTTAAGGTATTGGGTATTGGCGTTTCCACTAGCGTCGGGATCGGTGGAGACCCGATCAACGGCAGTTCCTTCAGGGATCATCTCGCTACTTTTGAGCAAGACCCCCAAACGCGGATCGTATTGATGATTGGAGAGATTGGTGGTCCCCAGGAAGCAGCTGCGGCAGAATTTGCTCGTGATCATATGCAAAAGCCAGTGGTGGGATATATCGCCGGACTCACGGCGCCGAAGGGTCGCACGATGGGACACGCCGGCGCCATTGTTTCAGCCGTCGGCGAGTCGGCCAAGGAGAAGGTCGACATCCTGCGCGAATGCGGCGTCACTGTCGTTGAGCGACCGTCTGAGTTTGGTTCGACGGTCAGCCAGATTTTGTCCGCCTCCCCGTGAAACCGGACCCGTCGCTGCGATTAGCGCTTAATCAGAAGTTCCGTAATTAATAGGATTGTTCTAGTTCGCTGGGTTGAGCTGCTGGCTGTAGGCAAAGAGCCCTGGGGCGCCACCTGTGTGTAGAAAAAGCGTCGATTGGTTCTTTTGCGTGCCACGGACATGATTAAGGCATGCAGCCATCGCTTTGCCGGTATAGACAGGGTCAAGAAGTAAGCCCTCGCGTCTCGCACAGAGTTTAATTGCTGAGAGTGTCTGTTCGTTTAATTTCCCGTAGCCAGGGGCGAAGGTTTCGTCGGTAATCTCGACATCGCTTGACTCAACTGGATTATCAATATCGAGCAGTCTCGAAATATCATGGCATCGTTTTTCAATACGTTGTATCTGTTGCTCACGACGACGTCTTACGCAGACTCCAGTAATCCGGATAGGCCATTTGAGCGATCGACATCCAAATAACAGACCTGCATGCGTGCTGCCGCTGCCGGAAGCCACGAAGATTTGATCAATTTCAAAATTAGATTTTTTTAATTGAGATTTCAATTCAATCGCAGCTTGAATGTATCCTAAAGCGCCAAGCGGCGGATGCCCCATTGCGAGTGGAATGATATAGGGACGCTTCCCGACTAAACGTAACTCGTTTGCAATTGACTGGAGATTGGCATCGGCCCCTGCTTCATCTTCACCCTCGGGATAAGTGTGTATGGTTGCGCCGAGAATGCGATCCAAAAGCACGTTTCCCGAGTCACGGTAGTTAGCGCCGGTATCGCCTACTCGTTCCTCCAGTTGGATGTGACACGCTAAATCCAGTTTTGCAGCTGCTGCAGCTGCCATTCGAACAAAGTTTGACTGTACGGCCCCGGTTATCAAGATCGTATCTGCTCGTTTTTGAAGCGCCTCGCCAAAATAGTATTCGAGTTGACGAGCTTTATTACCGCCCATCGCCAGCCCGGTACAGTCGTCTCGCTTGACATAAAGTCTGCCGCCACCAAGCGCTTTACCGAGGTTATCGAGTCGTTCAATAGGTGTGGGCGTATGCGCGAGAGAGACCCGCGGCAGTGCGTCCAATTTTCCGAACACAGACATTAAAATAATTCGATCTCGTCGAGGGTCGCGTTACGAATATATAGTCTCGAAGTCCTAAAGTCTCGTACCCTTCATGCCGTTAGTGAAGCACCGCCTTCCCTTTCACGTTTTTCGATAAACGTATCAATCTCTTCACGTTTGGCTTCATCGAGGGGAGGGGGCGTGAAATCACCCAGCGCTTTTCTCGCAATATGATTTGCTCGCTGAGTGGCGTCGATAGAACCCCTTTCGGTCCACGTTTCAAAATTTGACCAGTCTGAGAGAAGCGGAGTGTAAAAAGCAGTTTCGTATCGTTCGAGGGTATGTTGTGTGCCAAAAAAATGTCCACCCGGATCGATTTCATCAAAGGCAGATACCGCCAAAGTATCTTGATCACAGACGACAGGCTGCATTAGGCTTGCAAACATTTGAAGCATTTCAATGTCGATTACAAATTTTTCCAAAGACGCGGTCAGCCCACCTTCCAGCCAGCCCGCGCCGTGCAACAGAATATTGCATCCACCCATGATGGCGCCCCAGCAGGACATCTGTGACTCGTAGGCAGATTGCGCGTCCGGCGCATTGGATGCGTTCACATTTGAGGTCCGATAGGGTAATTGATACCGTCGAGCAAGTTGTCCTGAGGCGAACGCAGCTTTTACATACTCGGGTGTTCCAAAAGCAGGTGCCCCGGTTTTCATATCAACGTTGCTGGTAAACCCGCCGTAGACTACGGGCGCCCCGGGTCGAACAATCTGCGCCAGTGCAATGCCAGCGAGCGCCTCGGCATTTTGTTGTGCTAAAGCACCAGGAATGGTGACCGGCGCCATGGCGCCTGCGAGCGTAAAAGGGGTGAGGATCATGGCTTGTCGTGCTTTTGCGAAATCAATGATGCCCGCGCACATTAATTCGTCGAGCTGCAGTGGAGAATTAGCATTCACCACGGTATAGCAGTGCACTCGCTCTGCAAAAGCTTGCTGATCAACGCCTTGAGCAATTCTTAGAATCTCCAGCGAATCGGCAACCGCTTCACGGCCACGTGAATAGATAAATGTGGGTTTATCAGTCAGCGATACCACTGATCGGGTCATATGCAGGTGTCGCACCGGAATCGGTAAATCCTGCGGTTCGACCATCGGTGTCGTGAGGTGGATAACGTCATAGTTTTGCGCCATGCGTAATAGGTCACAGAAGGTCTCGTGGGTGCCGGCGCGCCGCCCATTTTCGAGGTCAGAATAATGGGGTGGACCGCCAACGGTTGCAAAAACCAAGTTGTTGTCTCCAACCTCGAACCATCTTTCAGATCCTCGTCCGTGCATTGTGAATGTTGAAGGGGCGTGGCGTATCGTTTCGAGCAGCATATCGGAATCGAATTGCACCATGAGCGTGTCTTCGCTTGCTTGCGCTCCGGCTTTTCGATAGTAATCACGAGCCTCCGCACTTAAGACTTTTATTCCCTTATCGCGGAGAAGATTGAGTGACGTTAGATGGATAGCTTCAAGTTCGTCTTCGCTGAATTGCGCAATCGGGGGATAAGGATTTTTGATGCGCAGCCATGACTTGCTCGGCTGATGGGTTGAACGTGACGCGGTCCTGTCTGATCTTCTGCGTTCGCGAGTCATCTTATTTATCTCTTAATATGGATTGACAGTAATAGGGACTGACAGATGGACGGCTAATTTACTGCCGCATTCGGATGCCCTTGGAATCCCAGACGGCTTCGGGCAGCACTCGGGCTTTACGCCGATTTCCGACCACATCGATCATGAGTGGACCGTTTTTCTCGTCAATTGCCGAGTCCAATAAACCCATCGCAAGGCTTTTCGCGGTGTGATGTCCATAACCACCGGATGTGACAAAACCAACTCGCTTGTCGCTCTGCCAGATAGGCTCATACCCGGACGCATCTGCATCGTCAGCATCAATCTCAAGTGTGACCAGTCGTTGAGAAGCGCTATCAATAGAACGCTCTTTGGCAGCTGCTTCGTGACCGATAAAATTATCGCGAGACCAATCAATCCAGCGGTCCATGCCCGTCATTCCCGGTGTGCGGTCCTGGGTAAATTCAGCACTCCAAACACCAAAGCTTTTTTCAAGACGCAGAGAATTCATCGCGTAAAAGCCGAACTCTTTGATATTGTGCTCGGCACCAGCGGCAAGCAGGAGATCCCGCAACGCAATATGCTCAGCGGCACCGCAGTTAATCTCATAGCCCAGTTCCCCGCAAACTGAAAGACGGGCAACTCGCGCCCGGATGAGTCCGACGTCAACGGTGGCGCATCCCATAAAAGGTAAAGCTGTATCGATATTTTGATGCATAAGTGCTGAGAGCAGGTCTCGGGACTGAGGTCCAGTAATCCCAAAACCAACCATCGCATCGGAGATATCACGAACCTCAACACCTGTTGCGCGATGATCATGGAACCAGCGCATATGCCAGTTGCGAAGATAGTAAGAACCCATAATCCACCAGGTCTGATCGCCCCAGTTCAACACCGTTAAGTCACCCTTGAGACGACCGCTGGGTGCGAGCATCGGAGCCAAACGTGCTCGTCCGGGAGGCGGCAGGCGACCGGCGAGGACGCGACCGAGCCATGCTTCTGCATTTGGACCCGTTACTTCATATCTCGAAAAACCGCTGATATCGAGCAGGCCCACGCGCTCACGGACGGCAGCGCATTCCTCAGCAACCACGTCGAATGCGTTTGAGCGTTTGAGCGTTGGTGTTTCTGAGAAGTTAGTTCCTGCAAACATAAGCGGTATTTCAAGACCCCAACTGCAGCCCCACTGAGCCCCTGCGTGATTCATTGCAGACCATGCGGGTGATTTCTTGACGGGGCGACCGGCCGGAAGCTGCTCATTGGGATAGGTCATCACGAATCGACGAGAATAAAACTGTCCGGTTGTTTGGCGGATGTACTCACGATTTGAAGTGAATTCTCCATAGCGTGCGATGTCCATCGGCCAAGCATCAGCCTCGGTCTCGCCGTGGATCATCCATTCAGCAAGCGTTTTTCCAACACCGCCGCCTTGCAAAAAGCCAGCCATGACGCCGCAGGCAAGCCAATAGTTCGGGACGGCTGCCACCGGACCCACCAGTGGGTTGCCATCGGGTGAAAAAGTAAATGCTCCGTTCACCCAATTTTTAATGCCAACCTCTGTTAAAACCGGATAGCGGTTGAAGGCCATTTCCAGTTCATCAGAAATCCGGTCAATATCTTCCTGTATCAATTCAATTCCGTAGTCCCACGGCGCGCCGTCCATATTCCAGTGCTTATGATTGATCTCGTAAATTCCGACCAATATGCCTTTTTGATATTGGCGCATATAGGTGAATCCCTCGAGGTCTACAGTCATCGGAAGTTCAGTATGGAGGGCGGCGACTTCAGGGATGGTCTCTGTCAGTAAATAATGATGCTCAAGGGGCGAGAGCGGGAGATCGAGACCGACCATGCGACCGACCTGTTTGGCCCACAAGCCACCGGCGTTGACGACGTGTTCGGCATGAAATTCACCTTGATCGGTAATGACATCCCAGCTGCCATCCTTACGTTGGCGCAATTCTTCTACTTTTGTATGTTCAATGACTGTCGCACCCCGTTTTTTTGCAGCGCCGGCATAGGCATGCACCGTCCCGGTGGTATCCACATATCCCTCGCGGTCACACCAAAGACCACCGAGCACCCCACTGATATCCATGATGGGACATTTGTCTTTAATGTCTTGCGGCGTCATTAAGTAACAGTCTTCGATCCCAATGGTTTGAAAAATTCGATAAGCTGACTGTAACCATTCCCAGCGGGCAGGCGCCGATGCAACCGTGATTCCACCGGTCATGCTGAGTCCAATATCTTGACCCGATTCAGTTTGAATCTCCGAGAGCAGATCGATGGTATAGGCCTGAAGGGAGGCCATATTGGGGTCTGCGTTAAGCGCGTGTATGCCGCCGGCCGCATGCCAGGAAGAACCCGCCGTCAACACTGACCGTTCCAGTAAGCAGACATCGGTCCATCCCAGTTTTGCCAGATGGTAGAGGACAGAACTCCCCACGACTCCACCGCCGATCACAATCACCCGATAGGTATTACTCATTTTTGTTTTTGCCTCACTGAGGAATTTAATCTCCTGGAAATCGCTAATTCGCCTGGATCGCGGCAATTTCAGTATTCATTGTTTCAATGACCTTCGCTAACGCTGATTTCTCCGACTCTTCTAGCGGGGCTAGCGGGCTTCTGGGGGGTCCTGCAGGTATCCCGCGCAGAGCGGTCGCGTGTTTGATGCATTGACCAAATTTCCCACCCTGTTCGAGCAGTGACATTAGCGGAAGCATGGCTGCCATTATTTTCCTGCCCAGTTCAAAATCCTGATTGACGACGCAAGCCTCGTACAGTGCAATATGAGCCTCCGGTGCAAAGTTACCGCCCGCACATACCCAGCTTCTTGCCCCCCAGACAAAAAATTCAAGCGCCTGATCATCAGCACCACATGAGAGTTGAATCTGCGGAAAATGATTTGCGAGCAAATGAAGTCGATTAATATCACCCGAGCTTTCCTTGATCGCACAAAAATTTTTGGACGCACTCACAAGATTTAAATACGTTTCGTCCATTCCGACGCCCGTGCGCCCAGGATAGTTGTAAAGCATGATCGGTAACTGTGCGGCGCGGTCGATGGCAAGGGCGTGGGCTGCGTTTTCTGCTTCCGTCGGTAAAACATAAGGCGGCGAATTAACGAGGAGCGCGTCGACACCCATTTGCGCTGCCGTTTGTGCCAGCTCGATGGAGTCCTCAGTCCTGATCGCACCCACGCCGGCCATTAATGTCGCTCGCCCGTTGATTGCTTGGTGAGCGATTTGCAATAGGTGAACGCGCTCTTCGAGTGTTTGGGCGTAGTACTCGCCAGTTGTGCCACCCACCACAATGCCATGAGAACCGGCGTCGATTAGAAATTCAATGACCTGAATAAAGCCTTCTTCGTTGATTGAGCCATCGTCATAAAATGGGGTAATGATCGGGGTGTAGATGCCTTCAAACTGCATGTTGAAACTCCTTGGTTTTAATTAAATTCCGCTACTGCCTCGAGCGCATCGATAATGGGTTCAACCCCAAAACCCGGTGCGTCTGATGCCACCATGGTGCCACCCTGAACCGATGGCGCGCCCGTTGCGATTTGAGTCGTTGAGTATTCATGGAACGCTGAGGACTGAAATTGAAAAGCGGGCGGTGTGGAGTGGGCCAGGTGTGCGATTGCGGCAGTTGTAATTTCTCCACCCCAACTGTCCTCCACGTTCATTGGAAGTCCCAATGAAACACATAAGTCGCGCACTTGTCGTGCTCGGGTAATTCCCCCAAATCGACTGATTTTCAAATTAATCATATCCATTGCATGATCATGCTGCGCCTGCAATAAAGCATTGATGCTATCCATGCACTCATCCAGCACAAAGGGCAGGTTTGTGTGCTGTCTTACCGCGAGACATTCGTGATAAGAAAGACAAGGTTGCTCGAATGTGAGTCGAATACCGGTTTGTTTCCCAATATCAGCAATTCCGTGGGCAACCTGGAGGGCTTCATGCTGTTTCCACCCGGTGTTAGCGTCTGCGTTTAGCACTTCGCCGGCCTCCATTTCCTCAGCCACTCGATGGATACGAATAATATCGGTTGAAGGATCCTCACCAACCTTGACTTGAAACTGGTGAAAACCCTTATCGCGATATTCGGGAATCCGCTCTGCCATTGCGTTGGGATCAGCTCGAGAGACAACTTTATAAAGTGTCACTTTCTCTTGCAGCTTTCCGCCCAGCAAAACGTAGACCGGCAAGCCTGTAGCTTTTCCCAAAATATCCCAGCAGGCCATATCAATTGCTGACTTTACATAGGGATGCCCTTTCAATTGGGTATCCATTAAGTGGTTAATTCGATCCAGTTGCGTGGGATCCTTATCAATCAGGTGAGGCGCAAGTTGGGCGATGCCTGCGCGGACGCCATGTGCATAAGCAGGTAAATAAGTAGGTCCTAGCGGGCAGCATTCACCAACGCCTGTAAGGCCCTCATCGGTATCAACTAGGACGACTGTTGTGTCAAAGCCGGCATGCGATTGTGTTGACCAACTGTAGCTTCCTTCGACCATTGGAAGATCTGCTCGGAAAATACGTATTCGGCTTATTTTCATAAAGACGGACCTGTTGAGATCGTTGATTCGGGAGTGTTAAGTCTATAAGTCCTTAGTGTTAAGGTCTTATTCGATTGCGTCGTTAGACTCGTTGTCACAGGTTATCTTCTCAAAATCAAGCTAAATTTGGTAAGTCATGTCGGATTCTCATCAGAAACTGTCGCCCATTGCACTTCTAGCCGTATTGTCGGTCGCGCAGTTGCTCGCGATGTCCAGTTTTGCAAACTTCGCAGTTCTGCTAAATGAGTTCACTGTGGAGTGGTCGCTGAGCAGCACTCAGGCAGGCTGGATTGGGGGTATTTACTTTGCCGGTTATGTCGCTGCGGTTCCTTTTTTAGTGGGATTGACTGATGTCCTTGATGCGCGTCGGATATATCTATTTGGATTGTTCTGCGGGATCTTAGGCTCGGTCGGTTTTGCGCTTTTCGCAGATGGATTTTTCAGCGCAATGATTTTTCGGTTCCTGGCCGGCGTTTCCCTTGCGGGCACCTACATGCCGGGTCTGCAGATTCTCAACGACAGACTTAATGAAGTTGACCGGCAAAAGGTTTTACCGTGGTACCTGAGTGCATTCAGTATTGGTACGGCGGGGTCTTATTTCTTCACCGGTGTTGCAAGTGCAATGATGCCGTGGAGCTCTGTTTTTTTGTTAGCCGGCGTGTGTCAGCTGGGGTGCGTTGTTCTTGTTTATTTCGCAATTCCCGGAAAGAGGCCGAAGTGGCTCAATCCGTCGGATCGTCATCCGTTAGATTTCCGGCCCGTTTTAAGGAATAAAACTGCGCTTGCTTATATATGGGGGTATACCGGTCATTCGTATGAACTGTTTGCCTATCGAGCCTGGATTGTGGCTTTTTTGATTTTTGCTGCAAGTGCGTCAGGCGCAACGATGAGTCGTGAAGCGGTGGCTGGTTTTGCTGCGCTATTCAGTCTTTTGGGTGCGCCTGCCAGTGTGATGGGCGCCCATTTGTGTTTAAAGCAGGATCGCGGAAAAACAATATCTGTTGTAATGATGCTTTCGGTAATTGTTGGGACGATACTTGGTTTTATTGGCGCGCTTCCTTTTGTTGTGGTGCTTGCTGTTGCCGGACTTTACTCTGTCTTCATCATGAGTGATTCCGCAGCGCTCACGAGCGGCGTTGTTGCAGCGGCGCGAGAAGGAGAGCGGGGCGCAACGCTAGCCACTCACTCGGTAATGGGATTTTCCGGAGGTTTTTTAGGGCCGCTTGTTGTGGGGCTCGTGCTCGATCTCGGCGCGGGTCCTCAGTCTATTCAAGGGTGGACTTTTGCGTTTGCTGTGACTGCCGCGGGGTCGCTGTTCGCTCTAATGGGACTTCGTTACCTGTTGCGTCGCCAGAGCAATTAACGCATGACAAAAAAATACTTCGATGTCGCGGTCATTGGTGGCGGACTTCTTGGTTCATCTTTTGCTTACGGTTTTGGTCAGGCGGGTTTAAGCGTCGCTTTAATTGACGAAGGGGATAACGCAATCCGAACGGCTCGCGGCAACTTCGGCTTGGTTTGGGTTCAGGGCAAAGGCGAAGGCATGCGTGAATATGCGCGGTGGTCGCGCAAGTCGGCAGATGACTGGGCGAACTTTAGTGATCAGCTTACGGACCTTACGGGTCACGATCTGGGTTATCACCAGTCCGGCGGTTTTAATATTTCGCTTGATGAGACTGAACTGCAGCAGTATCTCCGCATGCTAGAAGCTTTGAAAGCTGATGCGGGTGAGGAAGGATATGAGTATGAGCTTGTACAAGGGCGAACCTTGGCCCAGTATCTTCCTGGGATCGGTGAGAATGTTGCGGGTGCCACGTATTGCCCCCATGATGGTCATGTCAATCCTCTGCATCTGTTGCGGGCTTTGCAGGAGGGTTTTAGTAAGCACGGAGGGTGCTATCTGCCTTTATCCAGTATCGATCAAATCCAGCCGCTGCAATCCAGTGGGTTTGAGCTCCTCAGCAAGGGACGGCAAGTTGCGAGTTGCGAACGGTTGGTCATTGCCGCAGGGCATGGATCTGTTGGTTTGGGCCAACAGGTAAGCATCAGAATACCGATTTATCCTGAGCAGGGACAAATCATTGTGACTGAGCGCAGTGCAGAGCAGCTTGCTTACCCGACTAACATGATTCGTCAAACGGACGAAGGTACCTTTATGCTGGGCGCATCAGCGCGAGACGTGGGCTTCAATTCGGAAACGACGACCGATACCCTGCAAGATATCGTGCGTCGTTGCGCAAGCGCTTTCCCCCATCTTCGAAGCTTGCGCATTCAGCGTAACTGGGCGGCGCTGCGGATTATGACGCCGGACGGTTTCCCAGTTTACAGCCAGTCTGAGGAATTTCCCGGCGCGTTTGCTTTCTCTTGTCATAGTGGTGTCACGCTTGCTGCAGTTCATGCCCAGGATGTTTGCCGCTGGGTTGTCGATGGCACGATACCCACTGATTACCGATGTTTTGGACCGGAGCGTTTCGATGTTTCGACCACGAACTAACCTGACTGATCCAGTAAATTTTAGTTTCGAAGGCCGCAGACTGACCGCAAGCCGGGGAGATACGATTGCGGCGGCATTATTAGGCTCAGGTGTATTTATATTTCGAGAATCAGCGGTGAGTGGTATACCGCGTGGACCATTTTGCATGATTGGTAATTGTTATGAATGCTTCGTACAGGTTGGAGCGATGGGTGTCGTGCAGGCCTGTCTTACCGAAATTACCGAAGGGATGCAAATTTCAAAGGTCTCCAATTCAATCGATGAGTCCGAGATGGGTATTAAAGAGATCTCGAAAAGATGACCACGCAGCTCCCGTTATGTGATGTTGCCGTTATAGGAGCAGGACCGGCCGGCTTGACAGCCGCTTGCGAGTTGGCTGAAGGCGGAAGAGATGTGGTTGTCCTCGATGAGCAGGCCGCGCCCGGGGGACAAATTTACAAAGGAGTCGAAAAAGTATTTGCAGATCGACCTCAAGATATACGATTTCTCGGCGGCGAGTACGCCGGGGGTGAGAGGCTCATGCACCGGTTTCGCCAAAGCGGGGCTAAGTATCGACCCGGTGTTTCAGTCTGGCAGATCACATCGGATCAGGAGCCTGAGTTGGGGCTGGGCCTGATTGAGAATGGGTCGGCGCAGATGCTCTATCCAAAGCACGTCATCTTAGCAACGGGTGCAATGGAGCGGCCAACACCGTTTGAAGGGTGGACATTACCTGGCGTGATGACTGTGGGCGCTGCACAAAGCCTTTTGAAGTCCTCCCGTCTTTTGCCGGAGGATGATGTTGTTCTTGCCGGCACTGGACCACTGCTTTATTTGTACGCGGCGCAACTGGCGAGCTTTGGGATCCGCCCGCAGGCCATCTTGGATACCCGCCCCTCGATGTCCTTGCGCGCAGTCCTATTGGGAGTGAGTGCTTTGGCCGCCTGCCCCAAATCAATGTTGAAGGGAATGAAGTGGTTATGGAGTGTGAGAGTCAAGATGAATATGGTGCGAGGCGTACATTCGCTAAAAGCACAAGGTGAGGATCATTTACGGTCTGTGAGTTACGAAGTGAGAGGCTATCGCCATAAATTATCAACATCATTGTTATTGGTGCATGATGGCGTTGTGCCTAATACCTGGCTCTCGATGTCAGCGGGCATTCGGCATCACTTTGATTCGGCACAATCGTGCTGGGTTCCCGATATTCATGGCGCGGGCAGCACCAGTCGTAAATGTATATCGATCATTGGTGATGGCGCACGAATCGGTGGTGCGTCAGTAGCTGCGATGCAAGGAGAACGGGTGGCGTGCGAGGTGGACACTTATCTCAGAACACAACACTGTTCCACAGTGGCAACGCAATCACGTGCTTTACGGCGACAGCGTCGGTTACGCCGTTTTCTTGATTGCGCTTTTTCGCCTACCGCTGATTTTCAACTGCCAGCAGATGAGACTATTGTCTGTCGTTGTGAGGAAGTAACTGCGAGAGAAATTCGGCAGGTTGCGGCCCGCGGTTGTATGGGCCCTAATCAAGGTAAGGCATTCACCCGTTGTGGAATGGGCCCCTGCATGGGGCGAAAATGCGCTTTGACGGTAAGTCAGGTGATGGCTAACGCCCACGGCGTACCGGTCGATCAGATCGGTCACTATCGAATCCGATCTCCCATTCGCCCGATTACAGTGGGTCAATTCGCTGATATGGCGCTGGTTCCAGGCCAAGACAAGAAGGCGTCTTGAGTCCAGATTGCTCTTAAATTAGAGCGTAACTCGGTTTGGCCTGATTCAATCGCGTTATAAATTCATCAGCGCGATAGGCGTGTGTTGACATACCGTCAATTCAGTTTAGTCGTTTTTGGGCCAGAAAAATGTTTGATTCTTTGAATTAATAGAAAGAATCAATCAAGTAATCTACCTAAAGAACTTTACAAATCACTTGAGGTGCGGTGAACTGAGTACTCGCTATAGATACAACTGTTACCCCATTTGGGTTGAACGGGCGTAGCGAACGAAATAGAAAAAGGAATTAACAAAACGGGAGGAGTTATGCGTAAGTTTAAAAAGCCCATTTTAGCTGCCGGAGTTGGTATGTCCATGCTGGCCGCGGGCGCGATTCAGCCTGCAATGGCAGAAGTGGGATTTGGTAAGCCGGGCGAGGCAATCGATCTGGTCGTAGGTTATCAGCCGTACTACACCGAGTCATGGTCTGGCGTTGTCATTAACGGGCAGCAGTCGTGGAAGAAGTATCTCCCGGCAGGATCAGATGTGAAATTTGAAATCGGTCTTCAGGGGTCGGTTATTGTTGGCAAGATGCTCGGTGAAAAAAATCATCTGGGCTACATGGGTGATATGCCTGCAATCGTATCGACGACCAAACAAGATAAAGTCGATATTCGTATGATTGCAGTGCTCGGCACCTCTCGCCAACAATGTAATGTGTTCTTGGTTAAGAACGATGCGCCTGAATTTGCGAACGGCATGGAAGCGGTTAAGTGGATG
>SHBR01000043.1 GCA_004212795.1 Candidatus Thioglobus sp. | reverse complement strand
TCTTAGTTTTTTGACCGGCATCCTGATCTCGAATTCCTAACCGGCTGCTGCCGAACCCTCTTGGAAGCTCGCGTTTGTCGCGACTTCTTGCACATCATCTAACTCCTCCAATGCATCGATCAGATTGATTACCTTTTCAGCATCCGCCTCTGATACCGGCGCTTCATTGGACGGACGCTGGACGAGTTCTGCAACCTCAGCCTTTAATCCCGCATCATTTAATGCTGCACTCACCGCTGCAAAGGCTTCTGGCGCCGTGAGCACTTCGATAGCGCCATCATCAGCCGTTTCAACATCATCCGCACCCGCACCGACAGCTGCTTCCATAACGCTTTCTTCGTTCACCGCTGAATCAAAAACGAATAGTCCTACTTTATTGAAAAGATACGCAACCGAACCGTCCGTGCCGAGGTTACCACCATGCTTACTGAAGATATGTCGTACCTCCGAAACCGTCCGATTTCGATTATCCGTCATACAGTCAACAAGCACCGCGACGCCGCCTGGCGCATAGCCTTCATAGCGAATTTCCTCATAAGAAACGCCTTCAAGCTCGCCGGTTCCTCGCTTAACCGCCCGGTCAATCGTATCGCGAGTCATATTGGCCCCGAGCGCCTTATCAATTGCAGTACGTAGCCTCGGGTTTGATGCAATATCACCACCACCGGCCCTTGCAGAAACCGTGATCTCCCGAATGAGTTTCGTAAACAGCTTGCCTCGCTTGGAATCCTGGGCTGCCTTACGAAACTTGATATTGGCCCATTTGCTATGTCCCGCCATGTCGTCCTCTTTCGCGATACTCTGGTAAGGTGATCGATATTTGCCGAAGAATTAGCCTAGGCCATTTCTTCTGCAAGCTGTTTGAGAGCAAGCCGATTAGTCCATGACCAAATAGATTGCGCCGCTAACTCTATTTTCACCCATCTGCTCTCAAGATGCTCAGATGGATTGATTTGAACTCTACAGCGATCTGGGAGTTCAACAGAAAATACATGTTCTTCGTTTTCGACGACACCCGGCCCGTAACGATACCGGTATTCAGGAAGAATCTGAAAACGTCGGCTGACGCCCCATTTTCGCCAACCCGCTTCGGTCGCGATCCCTGTTTCTTCAAAAAGTTCGCGACGTGCCGCCTCGTCAGGCGTTTCTTCGCCCCAATTGAGGCTGCCCGTGACGGACTGCCAAAACGAATTACCAACCCGTTGCAGAATTAAGGTTTCCCTGTCCAACGTATATACAACCACTAAGACCGACTCTGGACGCTTGTAGTCCGGAGCAGGAAACGATGCCTGACCAATCACTCGTTGGGTTTCTGATCCTGATTTTTAGGTTTATTTATTCGCAACCCGAGCTCGCGTAGCTGGCCCAGGTCAACATTGCCTGGCGCTTCGGTAAGCAGGCAGGACGCTTTTTGTGTCTTGGGAAATGCAATAACGTCTCTGATGGAATCTTCTCCCGCCACCATTGATATGATCCGATCAATACCGAATGCAATTCCGCCATGCGGAGGCGCACCATATTGCAACGCGTCCAACAAAAAGCCAAAGCGAGATTGCGCTTCGGCCTCATCGAAACCGAGAGCGGTAAATACTTTTTGCTGCACCTCGCTCTGATGGATACGAATGGACCCGCCCCCAATCTCAGTCCCATTAAGAACCATATCATATGCCCGAGATCTCACCCCGCCAGGATCGGACGTCATGGATGACAAATCATCTGGATGCGGTGCGGTGAATGGATGATGCAGAGAGACCCATCGACCCGCCTCCGCGTCTTCCTCTAGTAGCGGGAACTCAACTACCCATAGTGGCCGCCATCCCGGCTCGACGAGATCGAGATCATGGCCCAAGCGCACTCGCAGTGCACCCAGCGCATCATTAACAATCTTCTCTCGATCAGCGCCAAAAAATAAAATATCGCCGTCTTCTGCGCCGCATCGATCGAGTACGTCTCGAACAACCGCTTCCGGAATAAATTTCAAGATTGGAGACTGAAGACCTTCTGTCACACTGGATGCCTGATTGACTTTGATATACGCCAGGCCACCTGCCCCATACTGTCTTACCAAATCAGTGTAACCGTCTATCTGCTGCCGGCTTAAGGCCGATCCCCCTGGCACCCTTAGCACAGCAACCCGGCTCCCGGGAGTCGTCGCTGGCCCGGCGAATACCTTAAATTCAACCGCGCCCATGAGATCTGCAATATCGACCAGCTCAAGCGGTATCCGCAGATCGGGCCGATCAGTTCCAAAACGTCTCATCGCTTCTGGATAGCTTAACCTCGGCAAAGTTTCAGGCAGCTCGATAGACAACACCTCAGCGAACACCAGCCGGATCATTTTCTCCATGAGGCCGATAATGTCGTCCTCATCAATAAACGACATCTCTATATCAAGTTGCGTAAATTCTGGCTGTCGATCAGCCCTTAGATCTTCATCCCTGAAGCATCGGGCGACCTGATAGTATCGCTCGAAGCCGGAGACCATTAACAATTGTTTGAATAATTGGGGCGACTGAGGTAGGGCAAAAAATTGTCCGGGTTGCACTCGGCTCGGGACCAAATAATCTCGCGCACCCTCAGGTGTTGATCGCGTCAAAACGGGTGTTTCGATCTCAACAAAGTCCCTCTCATCCAAATAGTGTCGCAATGCCCGAATGACTCGATGACGCAATCGCAAGTTCTGCTGCATCCGCTCACTTCGAAGATCGAGATATCGGTATCGAAGTCGAACGGCTTCAGTGGTATCCGTATCGTCAATTTGAAACGGTAGTGGTTCTGCGCTATTCAAAATCTCGAGTTCCAGGCCTAATACCTCAATCTCACCCGTCGGCAAATCTTCGTTACGGGTGCCTTCTGGCCTCAGACGAACCCGACCCGTTACCTGGATGACGTACTCGTTTCGAACCGATTCAGCAACCGCAAACTGATCTTGTCTATCCGGATCAAAAACCACCTGCACTAAACCGCTACGATCCCGAAGGTCAATAAAAATGACGCCCCCGTGATCTCGTCGGCGCTGCACCCAGCCACACAGTCGAACTTCCCGGTCGACTGTTGTTGCGTTTAAATCACCACAAAGACAGTTTCGCTGTTCACTCTTCACGCTAGGATCTCTTTAAGTTGTTTCTAAAAATACCGGCCAAATCTAAGCCGACTTTGAAGCTGAAGAAGATGGCTTACTGCTGTCTTTTTTATCCGAAGATGATTTCGAAGATTCCTTACTACTTTTAGTACTCGCCCCCTCAGAATCACTGCTCGCCTTGCTCGAGGTTCCTGAGTCTGAGGAAGAGCCTTTAGCACTCGATGATTTTTCTTTTTTTGAATCTTTAAAGTCTGTTTCGTACCAGCCCGTTCCTTTCAGGCGAAAAGCTGCGGCGGATACCTGTTTCTTGAGTGCAGCTTCACTACACTCGGGACAGAAAACCAATGGCTCATCCGAGAGCTTTTGTAATGCTTCAAGATGATGGCCACACTGACTGCAGAGATACTCGTAAATCGGCATCGATATGTTCCGTGGTTACTAAATTTCAAAAATGCGCACAATCGTACAGCGGACCGATATTATACCTTGAGCCTAGGGCAGACTTAAGGCGGAGCGGAGCCTGATTTACCCAAGCGACTAACGTTAACCCCGGCCAGCATCGCTGCCAATCGGTGCCGGATGATCCAAAGACATACGAGCGATGGTGTCACCATAGCCGCAGTAATGATGAAGAAAAGACCCCAATCGCCGTCTAGCCAGTCCACCATAGCCCCCGAGGATGAAGCAAAAAGGGTTCGGCCGGCCGTGCCAATGGACGCCAGGAGCGCGTATTGCGTTGCGGTGTATGACCGGTCGACCAACATCGATATAAATGCAACAAAAGTGACCGTCGCGAACGCACCCGTCAAATCATCCATCACGACCGCAAAGGCAAAGAGTGCCTCTGATTTACCGGACCAGGCAAGCAACGAGAACAAAAGGTTTGTCGCGGCCATCAGAAAACCCGCCAGAAACATGGCGCGAACCAATCCGGCTCGAACCGCGAACAATCCGCCCAATATCGTAAAAGCGACCGTGGTCACCCAGCCCAACCCTTTCGAGTAGACGGCAATATCATTCTTGGAAAATCCGATCTCTTTATAAAAAACGATCGACATCCGGCCCAAGAACGCCTCGCCGATCTTAAACAGAAATATAAATCCAAGTACCGCCAGCGCAATCGCAATGCCGTTGCGTCGGAAAAAACTCAGTAGTGGCTCAATAAGCGTGTCAGCAAGCCAAGCGCATATCCGCTTAAAAAACTGCAGATGTACCGTCGACGCATTAGACCCTGGTAGCGCCTGATCTTTTGTTGTAAAACTATTTTTATGTGTTGATTCCGGCACAAACATCAGCGCCAAATTAGACGCCACAATAACTAGCCCCAACACCAAAAAAGTGGCCTGCCAATAGTCAACAACACCTGCTTGCTCAAACCACTGCGCTACAAACAGTGTGGCTGCGCCACCTAATTTAAAACCGGTCCACCAGCCGACAACGGCGACGGCTGCACCTGCCGCCATAACATTTCCTTCATCTTCCCCCACCTGCTCAATTCGAAGGGCATCAACACTAATATCTTGTGTTGCAGAAGCAATCGCGATCATAAGCGCGACGGAAATAACAATCGCAAGGTTCACGGCTGGATCAGAAAAACTCCAGATCACCAAACCAAGCAAAATAATCAGTTGCAAGCTGACGATCCAAGCCCGCCGCCGGCCAAGGCGATCACTCAAAAACGGGATTTGGACTCGATCAACCAAAGGCGCCCAGAGAAAATTGATTGCATAAACGCCGAAAACAAGTCCCGCCCATCCAATCGTACTCCTGCTGAGACCATCCTCTTTAAGCCAGAGGCTCAAAGCGCTGCCGATTAATACCCAGGGAAATCCGCTGATAAATCCCAAAAGGGCAATTTTTACCATTCGGGGATCTTGGTAAATCCTCAGCGATTCCCAAAAAGAGCTCGCGCCACTCTGCACATGTTTGATTTGAGTCATAGGCCAGTTACCCGCTAAACCCGACTTGCTTGCCGAGAGCGATCAAGAGACAAGGGGTCATTGACCCCGTAGCCAGCGATCACTGACCCGATAATCAATGATTAAAGGTGAATGATCTGAAAACCGTTCATCCTTAAAAATCTCGACCGTGTGTGCGCGCTTGGCAATAGTCGGGGTGGCGATCTGGTAATCAATCCGCCAACCCACGTTGTTCGCCCAAGCCTTTCCTCTATTTGACCACCAGGTAAATTGATCCGGGCCAGATTCAATCTGCCTGAAGACATCAACCATGCCGCCATCACTTGTCCACCAGTCCATCCACGCCCGCTCATCTGGCAAAAAGCCAGAGTTCTTCTGATTTGACCGCCAATTTTTAAGATCGATCTCTTTATGCGCAATATTGATGTCACCACAAATAATATATTCCCGTCCGCTTGAAACCAACTTCTTCAAATATGGCTTCAACCGCGCCATCAGGTCGTATTTAAAAAGTTGACGCTCCTCCTTACTTGTACCTGACGGCAGGTACAAAGACACAACACTCAGCCGACCATAGTCCATTTGTACCCAGCGACCCTCGTGATCAAAGTCTTTCCAACCCAAGCCTTCAATCGTCCTGTCGGGCGGTCGTCTAGAAAATAATGAAACGCCGCTGTAACCGGGCTTCTGCGCATCGACGTAGGCGACGTGGTAGCCGGTTGGAAAAAAGATATCATCGGTGCGCTGATGAGGCTGAATTCGAGTTTCCTGCAAGCAGACAAAATCCGCCTGTTGTTTTGCCAGCCACTCAAAAAAGCCTTTTCGGGCCGCAGCGCGGATACCGTTGACGTTTAGCGTTATGATTCGCATAGATCGACCCTAATCACAGATAAGAGCAAAAATGAATACCCAAGACAATCAAAGGGAGCATGCATTTCTAGATTTCACGCTTGAAACCGGGGTACTGCGTTTTGGTGAGTTTACTCTCAAATCTGGCCGGATAAGTCCGTACTTTTTTAACGCTGGACTCTTTAATAGCGGTAGATCTTTATCCCGCCTTGCCACGTTCTATGCGTCCGCTCTAAATCACCTTGAACCCGAGCCATTTATGCTCTTTGGTCCCGCTTACAAAGGAATACCGCTTGCTGCATCAACAGCAGCGGCCCTGTCGGATCATCACCAGCGTGATGTCTCCTTCGCGTTCAATCGAAAAGAAGCGAAGGATCATGGTGAAGGCGGTCAACTCGTGGGTGCCCCCCTTCAGGACAATGTGATCATTATTGACGACGTCATAACCGCCGGCACATCAATAAGGGAATCTGTAAATTTAATAAAACAAGCGGGCGCGCGACCGGCCGCAGTGATCATTGCCCTGGATCGGGAAGAGGCCGTGACTGAAAACGGTGAGTCCGCTATTCAATCTATGGCGACCTTGTTTGATCTGCGAGTTCACTCACTCGCGCGTTTCAGCACGCTTCTCGAATTCCTGAAAAATCGCCCGCAGCTAATCGAGTTCCTACCCGCGCTCGAACAGTATCAGACTCGTTATGGCACGGGCGCATCAAACGACATTTAATTTAACCCACTGAAGCGAATAAAACCGCAGCAGGTTAATTAAAATAAGTCAGCTACTCTGCCGGATTGAAGCTAAATTTTTGTCCGCCAATCGATGCCTCGTACATCAAGCCCCCAATCGCTAAGGTGAAAATCGCGACACCGTGTTCATAGGCGGCATCTGCAGACGCGCCCGCCGTGACGGCAACCGCTGAAGCCTGTGCGCTAAATTCCATTTTTTCTGCCTTAAAGCGCTCCAGAGCGTCTTCCTCACCGAAGAAAATAACCTCTGAGTATGCCTGTCCACCGAGCTGAAATCCGTAAGTTAACTGGGAGAGTTTCGCATCCCCAATGAACTTTCCTTTTTCGTATACCTGCCCCGTTCCGTAAGCACCGCCCACCCCTATCGCCGCTTTGTAAATCTTGGGGAACACTGCATAGCCATGCGCATTATCAAAAAAACTTTGCATATTCGCATCCTGTTTCAGGAACGCGGCTATGGTTGCGTCAACCTCTTGGGTGCTTGTTGGTTTGTCTTTGTCGTCTGGATCCCAGCCCGCGTTCGCTGTTAAAAATGACTGGCTCAACACCAAAATCAATCCCGCAATAAAAATATTTATCCGCCTCATCTCACTATCCTTTTTTCGACTTTTAGAAATTAAATTACCCTAGATTTTAAACCTATTGTGCACAATTAAACAAACGTCCAACACCAATCTAACTAGCCTGCCAAATGTCCCAACAAGACGGGGCGCTTTTTCATCCGCTATCGAACCTTAGGTCGCTGGTTATTCGCCCCCCCTTACCCATTATTTCCGCATTTTTATAAAACATATCGAAATCCTGGCGGGAATCGTCGAACAATTGCTCAAAAAACCCAAGTTGGTCGAAATAAGTTCCGACTGAAATTAAACCGGCGTTATTTAAATTCTGCTTAAACCAGTAATCCCAATTCGGGGCCTTGCCAGCGTCACGAAGCAATTGGTAACTCTTCTTTAGGTCATCGAAAATATAACTTTTATGTAAGCGCTTCTGATTATTCGATATACCTCCCGCATAAAGTATTTTTAATTTTTCGCGCGCGTTTTGAATAAGATCAATCAGCTGATCGCGTTTCGCGAGTTGCTTCGCATATTGCTTAACGTCTGCTTCCCGGCCTTGCTCTCGCAACCACTTCGCCACCCCCTCACGCTCCACAAAACTTGCGAATGATTCATTAAACGTCGAATCATCTTTTATAAACAAACGCTCATGGGCTAGCTCATGAAAAATCAAACCCGCTAACTCGGTATCCGGAAAATCTAATACGGAACTTAAGACGGGATCTGAAAACCAGCCTAGTGTCGAGTAAGCGGCCACGGGTCCGACAACAACCTCTAAACCTTTGGCTCTAAGTCTTGCTGCCTCATCGCGAGCGGATCCTTCTTCAAAAAATCCGAGATAAGACATGCAGCCTACTATCGGGAAACAAAATAACTCGGGGGCTACCGAAAACTCTTCAGCTGCAACTAAGCTCCATAAAACAAATTCCCGGCCAATATCGGTATAACGCTGATAACTCCCGCTTGCAGGCAAAGACAAATCACGCTCAGCAAAAGCTCTGATATCACTTATCAGCAATAACCGATCTTTCAAATGCGGCGAGGTCGCCGGATCATGGATCACCTCAACAATTGGACGGCTATTCCACATTAACCCTGCCTGACCCGCGGCGGCTTGGGTGTAGTAATTCAGACTTTGACAACCAGCGCTAAACACCGCTGCAATAACAGCAAAAAATCCAATCAGTTTCTGGTTATTCGAAACAAGTCTGTATTTTTCTCGTCTTTTCATATGCAATAAAAATTGAAAATACGGCTTTAATTTCACAACCCAAAGACTGTAATAAGTCTCTGGTTTCGAGGTATGCGATTAACAGGTCTATCAAAAATCTTTGGGCGCTTGGGAAGAATCGGGGTAAATTCTAAGATAGAACATTCCCGATATACCGAAGCCAATGACAATAATTTAGATGTCAGATCCATCTTCCAATCTTAAATGCTATCTGGTCGGCGGCGCCGTCCGCGATCACTTGTTGGGCCTGCCCGAAACCGATCGAGATTGGGTGGTGATCGGTCATGATGCCTCCGAAATGATACGTCTTGGTTTTCGTCAAGTCGGAAAAGATTTTCCTGTTTTTCTTCATCCGCTTTCGGGAGAGGAATATGCCCTTGCCAGACGGGAGCGGAAGATCGCGTCCGGTTATGCCGGGTTTTCAACTGATAGCAATCGCGACGTCACCTTAGAAGAGGACCTCTCTCGACGCGACCTCACCATCAATGCGATTGCACGAGATCACGAAGGGATGTTAATTGACCCGCATAATGGTCAAAAAGATATCGAACAACGGACATTAAGGCATGTGTCGGCGGCGTTTACAGAAGATCCGCTACGCGTACTTCGGGTGGCTCGGTTTGCAGCTCGTTACCACTCGCTTGGTTTCAAAATAGCGCCTGAAACACTTTACTTAATGAAAGAAATCAGCGCATCCGGCGAACTTGACTCACTTTCGCCCGAGCGGGTCTGGCAAGAAACAGTGAGCGCGCTCAGCGAAACCGCGCCTGCAGAGTTTTTTAGGGTACTGGACGCCTGTAGCGCCCTCAAACACATTTTTCCCGAAATCGCTGCGCTACAGGGCATTCCTCAGCGAGCCGATTTTCACCCTGAAGGGGACGCGTATGTTCACACACTTATGGTCATCGAGGCCGCGGCATCGCTTACGTCAGAGACTCGAGTCCGATTTTCGGCGCTCGTCCACGATCTTGGAAAGGCGCTAACCCCCAAAAACGAGTGGCCTCGACATATTCGGCATGAACAACGCGGGCTTTCTGTCATCAATCGCTTGTGTGACCGACTAAGAATCGCTTCAGAGTATCGCGATATCGCCCTTCTCGTTTCTGGGCAGCACCTTGTAATGCACCGACTCACCGAGTTACGTCCAGAAACGGTTTTAAAACTCTTGAACAAATTAGATGCTTTCAGGCGGCCCGACAGACTCTCGCTTTTCGCTATGGGTTGTCATGCCGATGCTCAGGGTCGCGGTGACGGATCCATGATTAGCTATCCATCGAGTGATTTGCTGAAAGAATATTTCCGAGTCGCTAACGAAATTGATTTGACCAAGTTGCATGACGCAGAGATTTCGGGGGAAGAAAAGAAAATTATCGTAACTCAGAAGCGAATTGAGGCGATAACAAAATACCGGAACACCGTTCAAACGCCCAAATCGGCCTAGCGGCTCCTACCAGAACCACGCCAGCAAAGCTAAACCCAAGACAAGTCGATAAAGCACAAATGGCGTCATGCCAACCTTCTCGATCGATTTCAAAAACAGCGCAATAACCACCCAGGCACTCACAAACGAAACCGATATTCCCAAAAAAATTATGTCAAAGCTCACCTGACTGGGCTCAGATATGAGGGCAACCGCTTTAAGACAACCTGCTGCAGCGATAATCGGAACCGCCATTAAAAAAGAAAACCGAGCCGCATCTTTTCGGGATAAACCCAGCATGAGTCCTGCTGTCATGGTGATGCCTGATCGAGAAGTACCGGGAATGAGTGCAACTGCCTGAAAAAGCCCAATTAACAACGCATCTTTAGGTTGCAGATCTTCAATCTTTCTCGTCCGCCTACCTTTTTGATCTGCCCACCAGAGCAGTAACCCAAAAATTATCGTTGAAATAGCGATAACAATCGGGTCCCGAAGCGCTTCCTCCACAACTTTATTCAGCAAAAATCCAGCAATGACGGCAGGAACCGTGGCTTGTATTAGCAGCCATCCTGTTCGACTCTCTACAGAAGCACCGGTATCGCCCCACTGCCTGAACCAGGCCAATCCAATCGATTTAAAATCGTCTCGAAAATAAACAACGACGGCAATCAACGTTCCCATGTGAACGGCCACATCAAATGCCAGCCCTTGATCGGACCAATTAACAAAACGGGGTAGTAAAATTAGATGGGCTGAGCTCGATATCGGCAAGAACTCTGTCAATCCCTGAACCAAAGCCAACCAAAAGGCCTGTCCATGCTCGATCATAGACTCAGCGCCCTGTCGCGAAGAGAAAAACCTTCAAGCGAAATGCTCGCTCCTTTCCCCAGCGCTAAAACCTTGAACGACTCTCCCATTTGGGACGGTAATACCAAGCGCTTCACTTCTTGTGCTTTAGCTATTCTTGTTCGCTCATCATCCGTATCTGTGAAACTGGCAAGGTCAAGAAGGCCAAGCGATAGAAGATACGCCTCCTGACTGGTATAACCCAATACCGAAAGACCCGAACCCTGAGCTGCGTCCGATAATTGCGAAAAATTAACATGGCAGGTGATGTCCTGAAGACCGATCAAACGGAACGGATCATCATGGGCCTGATGTTGATAATGGCACCGTAAAGTCCCTTGCGCTCGATCCGGCAGATAATACTCCTCAGCAGGATATCCGTAATCAATAATCAGAATCGCTCCAGTTCGCAGGGTGTTAGCCAATTCGCGCAGCCATGCCGAGGCCCGGGGGCAAACCTCTGATTCATATCCATCAGGAAGCTTGTGGGCTTGTGCGATCTCGAACTCAGCGCCATCGGCTAACGGATCCTCTGTCCAATCCCAGCCCACACCTTCGCCCTCAATTCGAACTCTCGCTCGCCGAATTGTATTTTTCTCAACCCGAAATCTCGTGACCGGAAAGGCATCCACCACTTCATTTGCCAGCATGATGCCGTCGACGCGTTCTGAGGGCATCTCGCTCAACCACTGTAGCTCAATACCCAATTCTCGCGCTAACGGTTCGAGCCGCTCTTTTTGTTGTCGTTGGAGATCTGGACTCAACTCCATAATGCAATAAGCGGATGGCAGTTGATGATTCTCACTGAGCGCTCGAAGCAGATCCTCTGCCAATCGTCCGGTGCCCGCCCCAAACTCGATGATTCGAGCACTGGGGAACACATCAAGGAGGCCCGCTATTTCTCGAGCGAGGCATTTTGCGAACAAACTACCACTCTCGGGCGCCGTCAGGAAATCACCGGTCGCGCCAAATTTAGACGCACCCGCAACGTAGTAACCAAGTCCCGGAGCATAAAGCGCTTCTTCCATAAACCGATCAAAACTTATCGCGCCGCCTGCCTCTCGAATAAGATCATGAATGTGCCGGGTCGCGGCCTGACTATGTGCTGTCGCCGATGCATCGGGCTGGGGGTTTAAGTCACTTTGCATCATCTATCAATCGAATCCGTTCGAGTCATATCTTTCTACACGCCGGCTCCAAACAAGCTTTGTTAAATTACAGAATTCAGACGTCATTTAAAAAAATAAATGTAATTTCTTGATTTTCTCAACACAACAAAAACCTATGGATATTAGATCAGATTCCCTTAAAGATAAGTCCGTCCTGATAACAGGTGCCGCTCGCAGAATTGGCGCATCAATGGCAACCTGTCTCCACGAACAGGGCATGAACATTATCGTTCATTACCGTCAAAGCGCAGAACCGGCCAAAACACTATGCGAAAAACTAAACCAAAAGCGTTCAAATTCCGCTCGACTGTGTCAGGGTGACCTCAACACGGTTTCGGACTGCGAGAAAATTGCCAGCGATGCGATCGAAACTTTTGGGCAGCTCGATGCGCTTATCAATAACGCATCAGCATTTTTCCCCACCCCTGTTGGCGAAGCAACACATTCGGACTGGGAAGAATTGCTGAACGTAAACCTGAAAGCACCATTCTTTCTATCCCAAGCCTGTACACCCTCGCTGCGCGAGCAACATGGTGCGATTATCAATCTAACCGATATTTATGCGGAAAAGCCGCTTGCCGGACATCCTATTTATTCAGCTAGCAAGGCCGGTTTACTCTCATTGACGCGCTCATTGTCACAGGAACTCTCCCCAGAGATTCGGGTTAATGCGGTAGCGCCCGGCGCAATTCTTTGGCCAGAGGCTGGAGAAAGTGAAGCAGTACAAACGCATATTCTGTCGCGAACACCTCTCAATAGATTAGGCGATCCACTCGACATCGCTCAGACCGTATTGTTCTTGTTACGGGATGCGCCATTCATTACGGGTCAGGTGATTAATGTCGATGGTGGCAGAACTGCAATCCCCTGACTAAAGCCCGCTTAAAGCGTTAAAGGCGCTTCGGTTAAAAGTGCTTTCTTGGGGCCAGGTGTCTTATCCCACAACGCGCCGAGCGTCTCGCCTATCACAGGATGAACCATATTTGGCAAAATATCGCTAAGCGGTTTTAAAACATGGGCGCTAACAAGAATTTCTTTTCTGGGCACATCGAACCCCTGGTCATAAAAAATACCTTCCCCGTAAAGCAGCAGGTCGAGATCAATGGTTCGCGACAACATTTCATCCTTTGACCGTTCTCGCCCTAATTGGTCTTCGATCCGATGCAGCTCGCTCAGTACGTCTTGGATGCCGAGATCTGATTGATAGGTCGCTACGAGATTTAGAAAATAAGGCCCTTTAAATCCGACAGCTTCACTTTTAAACACAGGCGAAAATATCGCCTGTGGATAACGAGCACGAATCTCGTTGACTGAGGTCCGGATATTCGACTCACGATTAATATTGCTGCCGAAACTAACCGCGATTACCGTCATTTATATCTGTCCGCGTTCGATCTCAACGCCCACATCTCTAGCGCCCGTTACCGCTCCGCGCTTATTGATCTTAACCCGGCAACCGCTTACGCCAAATTCTTCCGCCAGTAATGTCGCAATCCCCTCTGCGAGCCGCTCCACGAGATTAGCCTTTGTGTCGACAATGTATGCACTTACTTTTTTTGCAACGTCCTTGTAGCTGAGCGTATCCTCGAGCTGATCCGTTTGTGCCGCTGTGGAAATATCCCAGCCCATTTCCAGATCGATAATAAGTTTTTGTTGAATTTGCCGCTCCCATTCCCAAACGCCAATCACACAAGTTACTTCTAGCCCCTTTACGAAAATCTTGTCCAAGCGATGCTCCTTTAGCAACCGAACTTATATCGATATCGAGTTTATACTTTAATTTAAATAACAACGACGAACATAATAGACACGCTATGGCATATTTTTTGTCCGCAATTGCAGGTTATCTTATTGGGTCCATCTCAAGCGCTGTAATCGTCTCTCACCTTATGGGACTTCCGGACCCTCGTCAGGAGGGCTCTGGCAATCCGGGCGCCACCAATGTTTTACGCCTGGGCAACAAACTCGCTGCAGCCTTGACCCTAATCGGCGACATTCTAAAAGGCGCGATTCCGGTCTTGATTGCCACATCGCTAATGGCCGACAACATGGTTATCGCGCTGGCGGCAGCGGGTGCATTCTTCGGCCACCTCTTTCCGGTCTTTTTTGGCTTTAAGGGTGGGAAAGGTGTCGCAACTGCGCTAGGCGTATTTTTAGCAATCAACCCATTTATTGCGCTCGCCCTTGCGCTAACCTGGCTGACAGTTGCAATTATTTTTCGGTTTTCATCGCTTGCTGCAATCATCAGCAGCGCGAGCGCGCCCTTTTGGGCTTGGTGGTTTGATTCCAGTGACGTCTATATTCTCTTGGCGTTCGCACTGGCCATCATTCTCATCTGGCGACACTCGGAAAATATAAAACGCCTGATCGTCGGCACAGAATCAAAAATCGGAAAAAAATCTTAATTCGCAATACGCTCCAGCGGCTCAAGGTCAACCAGACTCCAGCGGGGTCGAACCGTGAAATCAAGGCCCTGACGATTTCCGCCTTGAAGTCGAAGGGTCCCGGCATATGCGATCATGGCGCCATTGTCCGTGCAAAACTCAGAGCGAGGATAAAAAACTTTTTTCCCCTCAGCTTTGGTCATCTCTTTTAATCTTGATCGAAGCAGCAGATTCGCGCCCACGCCTCCAGCCACAATCAGACGGCGGCGGCCCGTTTGATGAAGCGCCCTTTTGCACTTGATCACCAACGTATCGACTGCAGCTTCCTGAAAAGCAGCGGCGATGTCCGAAACCGTCTGAGAATCTATCTCACCTTGAGGGACGGTATTTCGGGTAAACGTCTTTAACCCGCTAAAACTAAAATCAAGCCCGGGTCGATCAGTCATCGGCCTCGGGAACTTCCATCGATCCGATCGGCCTGTTTCAGCCGCTTTTGCAATTGACGGTCCACCGGGATAACTTAAGCCAAGCAGTTTTGCGGTTTTATCAAATGCTTCGCCCACCGCATCGTCAACGGTGCCACCCAATAGCGAGTAACGTCCAATATCGACCACATCAACTAATAACGTGTGACCTCCAGATACCAATAACGCGATAAATGGAAATGACGGCGGTGTATTTTCAAGCATAGGGGCAAGTAGATGACCCTCCATATGATGAACGCCAACTGCCGGCACCTGCCACGCCCACGCAAGCGCACGCCCAAGCGATGCGCCTACCAGCAATGCACCTGACAACCCAGGCCCTGCCGTATAAGCTACGCCATCGATCTGATCAGCCGAAGTTTCAGCAACTTCCATCGTTTTCATGACCAACGGCTGCAGCAACTTTACGTGATCACGAGCGGCCAGCTCCGGCACAACGCCACCATAGAGCGCGTGCAGCTCGACTTGAGAGGCTAAACAATGAGCCAACAAACCATGATCGGTATCGTATATCGCAACACCCGTATCATCACAGGAAGTTTCTATTCCGAGAACTTTCATATCGAGCCTGGGTTGGGATCCGAGTCCTCGCGGGGCTATTAGAAGGATTTAGGCTTTAATTATAGATTCTTAGGAATCAAGCGGGTTGCTTCCTCGGGCCCAGAACGCCCGACTGGGTTCAATTTCCCAGCTAAATCAATCCAATTGAGTCGAATTTCACGGGGCGTGTACTTTCTGATCGCAAAACATTAGACTACCCGACCCTTTTGATTAATTTAGTTTCAGATTTATGCCATCAGTAAAAGTTCGACCAGATGAGCCGTTTGACGCCGTGTTGCGTCGTTTTCGTCGCGCCTGCGAGAAAGCCGGTGTTTTCACCGAGTCGCGAAGCCGTGAGTCTTATGAGAAGCCAACTACCGTCAAAAAGCGTGCTGGCGCAGCGGCAGAGAAACGAGAAAAGAAACGTCTCGCAAGACAAAATCCTTCGCGAATGAGGGCTCACTGAAGTCCCTGACCTCGCCGCCGCAACGCTTGCGGCCCTTAAGATCGTGAATCCCCTCAAAGATCGCATCGTTTCTGATATGAAAGACGCGATGCGTGCGAAAGATGCCGTCCGTCTCGAGTCCATAAGATTATTGCGGGCTGCAATCCAACGTCGTGAAGTCGATGAGCGCGTCGACCTGACTGATCAGGATGTTGTCTCTGTCGTTCAAAAAATGGTCAAACAAGGTAAGGACTCTATTGCTCTTTTTGAACAAGGCGGAAGAGAGGACCTGGTTCAAAAAGAAGCTGCTACTCTCGCAGTTCTCGAAACTTATCTTCCCGAACAACTTGATGAGGAAGCGCTCCTGGTCCTTATCGAAAAAGCGATATCCGAATCTGGAGCGGAAACCGTGCGCGATATGGGAAAGGTAATGGGTCTGCTAAAACCGCAGGTCCAAGGGCAAGCTGACATGGGTGTTGTTAGTGGCTTGATCAAGCAGAAACTATCTAACTAGTTTTAAGCCTGTCAAAACCCTCAGACCCGCCGGAAACGAAACACGGCGTAGAGCATCGCACTTAAAACCAGGATTGCCATCCCCTGATGGACTGCCGCCAAGAAAATCGGCACATGGAACAAAAGCGTCGTTATTCCCAGGGTCACTTGACCTACCACCGCGAGCCCTAAAAATACTGCGATCAATCGGTGAGCCTGAAATTTCGGGTGTCGGAAAATGCGAAAAACAAAAACCAACGTGAGCACTAAAGTAGTCATCGCGAGAAGACGATGATTGAACTGCACCGTCGGAATATTTTCAAAGAAATTTCGCCAAGCCGGTGTCAGCACAGCATAACCAGGCGGAATCAACTTCCCCGCCATTAGCGGAAATGTGTTGAAGGCATGACCGGCTTTCAATCCGGCCACAAAACCGCCTGAAAGTACCGTAACGGACGACAGAATACCAAGCCCGATAACAGCCCGCCTGAACACAGGCGAAACGATCTGCGGGGCCGTTCGCTCCAACAGTGCGAAGACCGTCCACAGCATATAAAGAAACACGAGAATGGCAGTGCCGAGATGCGCTGTGAGTCGATACTGACTCACGTCTGGATTATCAACCAGCCCACTTTTGACCATGTACCATCCAAGCAACCCCTGAAGCCCGCCAAGCACAAACATCACGACAAGATGGGGCGTCATCCGTCGAGTCAAATATCGCTTGTACCAAAGCCAAAAGAATCCGAGTGCAAATACAAGTCCGATTGTTCGACCCAACACCCGATGCGCCCATTCAAAATAGAAAATAGTCTTGAAGGCCTCAAGCGACATCCCCTTATTAATTTTTTGATACTCCGGATATTCGCGATAGTGATCAAACTCCTGCTGCCATTGATTTGCACTTATGGGCGGTAAAACGCCCGAGATGGGCTCCCAACGAACCATAGACAATCCGGAATCGGTCAACCGGGTCACACCCCCCAGTAGAATCATACAAAAGACTAAAGCGCAGCAAATTAAAAGCCAACGGGCGATCGCTTGAGACGCCTGACGATCTGCCAGACCAAAGGGCACGCAAGAAACGGAGGAACAATCAACAGATGATGAACTTAGATTTTTCAAAGTCAGTCGCGTTTTTTTAGTCAATTATGTTGCATACCAGATTTTATACTTTTGAATGCTAATATTTGCTTAGTAAATTCAGCGTGATCAAACATGAGTGGCAAGATACCCCGAGAATTCATAGACGATGTACTGGCTCGCACAGACATCGTCGAAGTAATCGGAGCCCGAATCTCACTCAGCAAAGGGGGTCGTGACTTCAAGGGCTGCTGCCCTTTTCACAATGAGAAAACGCCCTCCTTCACCGTCAGTCAGACCAAACAGTTTTATCACTGTTTCGGCTGCGGTGCGAATGGAAGCGCGATCGGATTCCTTATGGACTTTGATCAGCTTAGCTTTCGGGAAGCAATTGAAGATTTGGCTGAAAGCGCCGGGCTCGAACTGCCTGACACCGGCCCCGCTCGCGAGGATGATGGCCTAATGCCGGCGCTGCTCGACACACTCGCCGACGCCAATCGTTTTTTTAAAGAACAATTACGTGATCGCGATATTTCCCAAGACGCGGTGAACTATCTAAAAGAGCGCGGCCTTTCCGGTGAAATTGCAGCACTGTTTGAACTCGGATATGCACCGCCGGGGTGGGACAGCCTTTCCAAAGCGGCTGGAGATAACAAGAAAACGATAGATCTGATGGCCAAAGCTGGACTCACCGCTCGAAAAGACAATGGGGGCTCTTATGATCGCTTTCGTTCTCGAGTGATTTTCCCCATCCATAATTATCGCGGTCAGGTTGTTGCGTTCGGCGGCAGAATCCTTCATTCAGGAGAGCCTAAGTATTTGAACTCACCCGAAACTCCTGTTTTTCAAAAAGGTTCGGAACTTTACAACCTTCACCGGGCACGATCGCCGATCTCAAAACTCGGCTATTCGCTCGTAGTTGAAGGCTACATGGATGTTGTTGCGCTTGCGCAAAACGGAGTCGAAAACGCAGTTGCGACACTCGGGACTGCGACAACAGAGCGGCATCTGCATCGGCTTTTTCGACTCGCGCCGTCGATCGTATTTTGCTTTGATGGTGATCGAGCGGGACGAGCGGCCGCCTGGCGCGCCCTTGAAAACTCTCTGCCCGAGCTTGCTGGTGGCCGACAAATCAGCTTTTTATTTTTACCTGATGGAGAAGATCCGGACTCATTGGTGCGACAAGAAGGCGGTGAGGCATTTCAAAAACGCGCAACTGAAGCAACTTCGCTGCCCGATTTTCTGTTCAGGAAGCTCTCGGACGAGACTGATCTCACCCGCCTTGATGGGCGAGCTCGCTTGGTAGAGCTCGCAAAACCACTGCTCTCTAAAATCCCCGAAGGACCCCTTCGAGAACTGATGAACCAGCAATTGCGCGAAAAATCGGGTGTGCAATCTTTAGGAGGTGGCAGTGATCTCCCGCCACGCCGGGTCTCCCGCAATAATCGGTCCACTACCCAGCGCTTAAGTCCTATGGCGACCGCCATCAGCCTATTACTCCAAAGACCTAAATTAGCATGTCAGAGAAGTCTTCCAGAAAATCTGGGCATGCACCCCGAGGTTCGCGGGTTTTCACTACTCGAGCGACTTTTCGATATCGCGCTTAAACAGCCAGACATTACGACGGGCGTAATTATCGAACGCTTTCGAGATACGGAAGACGGGCCAACACTTGAAAAATTGGCGGCGAAGGACCATTTACTTGAGCAGAACGATTTTCTGCCGTTTTTTGCTGAAACAATCAAGACACTCGAGGACCAAGCGCTAGGTCAGTCCATCGAAAATTTGGTCTCTCGCGCGAGCCAAGAAGAGCTTGATGACGCCTCTAAAACTGAGCTCGCCGCGCTTTATACGAAACGACAAAATCTGCGCCAGCAAAGCTCTGAAAGCTAGTTTTCAGTCTAGGAGAGGCTCATGCGTGGTATAATAGGAGGGTTTTCCGCTGTTTTTTTCTAAATGCCTAATTCTTCGTCAGGGGGACCTGTGTCTGTAGATACCCAAAGCCAACAATCTGAGCTCAAACGGCTGATTATTAAAGGTAAGGAGCAAGGCTTTCTTACCTACCGAGAGATCAACGATCATCTCCCTGAGGATATGAACGACACGGACCAGATCGAAACCGTGGTCAACATGATCAACGATTTGGGCATTGAGGTCTATGATGCAGCGCCAGATGCGGACACACTGCTACTGAAAACGGCTAACAGTGATGACGAAGAAGTTGTTGAAGAAGCTGAAGCTGTTCTAACAACCGCCGTCGAAAGCGAGTTTGGCAGAACAACTGACCCCGTGCGCATGTATATGCGAGAAATGGGCACAGTGGAATTACTCACACGACAGGATGAAATTCGACTTGCAAAACGAATCGAAGACGGCATCCGACAGAGCGTGAGCGCAATGGCGTCTGCGCCGGTGGTCGTTACTGAATTAGTCAGCCTCGCCGATAATGTTGAAAATAGCAAAATGAAACTCACTGAACTCCTGGTGGGTTTCGTCGATCTTGCTGCGCTTGAAACCGAAGAAATCCCTCAGCCTGTCATTCCCGGTGCTGATAATAATTCGGGTTCCGATGACGACAACGCTAATAATGTGCCGCAAGGCCCTGACCCGGAGGAAGCGAAAGAACGTTTTGATCGAATTCGCAAAGGACTCAAGAGTATGGAAC
>SHBR01000042.1 GCA_004212795.1 Candidatus Thioglobus sp. | reverse complement strand
AGTCCGGTGCCTGAGCGGCCAATATTTCCAGTCATTAGTGATAAAGCAATCAAGCATCTGGCATTATCGGTGCCGTGAACATGCTGACTGACCCCCATACCCCAAAAGATTATTGAGCCTTTTGAAGTTGCATAAGCTCTTGCGCAGCGGCGAATGACGTCGGCGTCAATTCCGCAGATGGGCGCCATTTCTTCAGGACTGAATAGTTTCACACGCTCTTGCAGTTCTTTGAAATTACGGGTCCGCGATTCAATAAACGACTGATCGGTTAATTCTTCATCAATAATCGTATGGATCATTGCGTTTAAAAGTGCGACATCGGTATCGGCCCTGAACTGGAGAAAATGATCAGCATGTCTAGCCAAATCCGTTCGTCGCGGATCCATCACAATCAGCGTCGCGCCTTTACGGGCCGCATTCTTTATAAATGTCGCCGCGACCGGATGGTTTCCAGTCGGATTTGCACCGATGACGACAATAACGTCTGCATGCGCTGCGTCTTCAACCTGATTCGATACCGCACCGGACCCAATTCCTTCCAATAGAGCGGCAACCGAAGAGGCATGGCAAAGACGGGTGCAGTGATCAACGTTGTTCGTGCCAAAGCCCGTTCGAACTAGTTTTTGAAACAAATAAGCCTCTTCATTACTCCCCTTCGCAGAACCGAAACCCGCTAATCCATTTGCGCCTATCGTGTCGCGAGTTTGCTGCAGGCCGGCCGCGGCAAAATCTAATACCTCTTCCCAAGAGGCTTCTCGAAACATTTTTGAAGGGTCAGCTGGATCAAAAAACTGATTGAGTCCTTTCGGGATACCCTCTTTTCGGATCATTGGTTTAGTCAATCGTTCGGGATGACTCACGTAGTCAAAACCATATCGACCTTTTACGCAAAGACGCCCTTTATTCGCGGGGCCATCTCGCCCTGTGACGTACCGAATCTGATTGTCTTTAATGTGATACTTCAGCAGACAGCCGACACCGCAGTATGGGCACACCGAGTCGACCTCTCGATCAATCTCTTCAAGCCCTACCTCTCCTGCAGGCATTAAAGCACCGGTCGGACAAGCCTGTACGCATTCCCCACAGCCCACGCAGGAACTCGCACCCATGTCATCGCCTAAGTCGAAAACAATTTGCGAGTGAGCACCACGGAAGGCAAGACCAATGACATCGTTCATCTGCTCTTCGCGGCAGGCACGAACGCATCGCGTACATTGAATACAGCTCTCAAGATTGACCGCGATGGCCGGGTGTGAAACGTCTTGGATCGGCTGCTCGCGTCCCCCAAACCGACTAGACTCCACTTGATGTTTTTGGCACCAATCATCAAGCTCAGAATGTTGCGTATGACTGGCGTCTCCCACTTCACCGCGCAATAATTCCAAAACTAACGATTGTGACCGTCGAGCTCGCGGGTTATCCGTTGAAACCTTCATACCGTCGGATGGCGCTCGACAGCAAGAAGGCGCCAGCACACGTTCGCCTTCTATCTCAACAACGCAAGCTCGGCAATTACCGGCCGTCGCCAGCCCATCCGAATAACATAGATGAGGAATTTCTATCCCTTCTCTACGAGCCGCCTGAAGGATCGTCTCTCCGGAATGGGCTTCAACCAATTTTTCATTCAGCGTGAAACTCACGCGGGTGTCTTGCGTTATCGTCACTCGCTAATAATCTCATGTGGGAAATATTTAATCGTACATCGTATCGGGTTTGGCGCTGCCTGGCCGAGGCCACAAATTGATGCATCTTCCATTACGGTTGCAAGATCTTCAAGAAGATCTTGATTCCAATTTTTATCTTCCATTAATTTAACCGCACGATCACAACCCACCCGGCACGGGGTACATTGACCGCATGACTCATGCGCAAAAAATTTCATTGTATTCCTGGCAAGCTCGCGAACACTGTCATGTTTAGAGAGCACGACGATAGCCGCTGAGCCGATGAAACACCCATGCGCCTGAAGCGTATCAAAATCTAAAGGCTCATCTGCAAGTGACTCCGGAAGCACACCACCTGATGCCCCACCCGGAAAATATCCATAAAGCTCATGGCCTTCAATCATCCCACCACAATATTCAGCAATAAGCTCACGAAGGCTAATGCCCGCTGGCGCTAAATGCACGCCGGGTTTCTTTACGCGTCCACTCACCGAAAATGATCGCAAGCCCTTTCTGCCGCGCCGCCCCTGCGATGCAAACCAATCGGCTCCTTTCTCGATAATGTCCCGCACCCAGTATAAAGTCTCACAATTATGCTCTAGCGTCGGCCGGCCAAAAAGGCCGACTTCTGCGACATAAGGCGGACGCAATCGAGGGAGTCCCCGCTTACCTTCTATTGACTCAATCATCGCAGACTCTTCTCCGCAGATGTATGCGCCTGCTCCCCTGCGAATAATAATTTCCGGAAGGGCGTGGTCCCAGTCACTTTGAAGTTCAGCTATTGCCATGTGCAAAATTTCAATCACACCGGGGTATTCATCCCGAATATAAAGGTAACAGCGGTCGATACCGACAACTTGAGCCGCGATTAACACCCCCTCTAAAAAGCGATGCGGATCGCGTTCGAGATAGTAACGATCCTTAAAAGTTCCCGGCTCGCCCTCATCGATGTTAACCGCCATTAGACGAGGGGAAGGCTGTCCTTTCAGGATCCGCCACTTTCGGCCAGCCGGAAAGCCGGCTCCGCCCAAACCTCGCAGTCCTGATGAATCAAGCGCATCAACAATGCCTTCAGCAAACGTCAAATCATCATAGACTCGACTGGCCGTCTGATACCCGCCCGCGGCTCGGTACTCCTCAAACCGAATCCACGTTGTCGGTGTCGCCGGACCAATATCCCGTTGTTCAACTGCGGATAAAACAACATCAACATCAGCATTACCAATGGGTCTTTGTCCAACGACGGCGACCGGCGCTTGCTCGCACCGACCCACACAGGGCACACGCTGCACACGCACATCAGCACCCAATCGACTCTCGAGGTCTTCAATAAGCCCCTCGGCTCCTGTCATGCTGCAACTCACCGAGTCACAAACCCTAACCGTCAGACTGGGGGGTGGGACTTCTTTATGGCGAACGACATCAAAGTGATGATAAAAAGTCGCAACCTCAAACACCTCGGTCGGAGCCAGTTTGAGAATATCTGCTAACGCGACGAGATGACGATCTGAAAGATGCTTGTGCGCATCCTGAATACAATGCAAGCACTCAATTAAATTATCCCGTGTAAGATCAAGCCCATTAATGAGCGCGCTTACCTCAGACCTTGCCTCAGGATCAATGGCATGCCCCTTACCTGCCGCTCTTGGACGAGCGCGCTTTCCACCTGATTTCTTCATGCAACCAATCTACCGCAGTTAACCATTGCGCATTGTACCGGTACAAAGCGTCTTTTTTGATAGCCTTTTTAGATGATCTGATTGGAGTCTGAAAACAGATTCTTTCTTAATGAATCTCCCTGTAAAAAATCAGGTTTTCATGATAGTTGCCGCGCAGGGTCACCGATTTCGATTAGAAATTCGGCATGCTTTTCAATTTAGCCTCATAATTACGCGCTAAGACACGATCAAGGCATCATCCCGGTCAGTTCAATCATGTTACAGGCTGCCTCTCTCACTTGCGTAAAGGGCGATCATGTCCTATTTGATCATCTGGATCTAAGCATCCATCCCGGTCAGATTTATCAGATATCGGGCGCAAACGGGACCGGGAAAACCTGTCTCCTGAAAATCTTGGCAGGACTTAGTCCTCCCGAAGAAGGCGCCGTGTTTTGGAACGGAGAACCTATTCAACGGCATCCAGACAAGTTTCGATCGTTACTTGCTTATCTTGGGCATAGTATCGGCTTAAAGCTTGACCTCACACCAACCGAAAACCTCGAGTTCTGGTCTTCGTTATATGGCGCATCCCAAACACCACTAGCGGATGCCCTCATTCGGGTTGGTCTTAAGGATCAGGCCCATATTGCCTGCCGTTATCTTTCTGCCGGACAACGTCGTCGAGCGGCGATCGCCCGCTTTCAAATCAATGATGCGTTAGTCTGGATTCTCGATGAACCATTAACGGCGCTCGATAGCAGCGGTATAAAAAGCGTCTGTCAAACCATTGATGCTCACCTCGACCGCGGCGGACTTGTGGTCATAACAAGTCATCAGCCCATCACGCTCGATCGCCACCCCGTAGAAGAATTTCGAATTCAGGACACAGCATGCCCAGCTTGATCAGTGCATTTCAAGCGGTCATAAAACGAGATACTCGCCTCGCTATTCGCCAACCGAGTGAAATTGCTCAACCCGTTGTCTTCTTCGTAATCGTTGTTTCAGTTTTCCCTTTCGGTGTCGGCTCAAATCCAGATCAACTTACGGCGATCGGGTCCGGCATTGTTTGGGTGGGCGCACTTCTCGCCACACTGCTCGCGCTCGATAGTCTATTTCGATCTGACTTTGATGACGGCTCCCTCGAGCAATTAATTTTGAGCGAACATCCTCTGAGTGTTCTAATCCTTGGAAAAATCTTGGTTCACTGGTGCGTGACAGGTCTGCCCCTAATCATCGTCACCCCCCTGTTAGGCATCTTGCTTGGTCTCGATAAGTCCACTCTGATTGTTCTGATGGGTTCGCTCTTGCTCGGCACGCCTACCCTGAGTCTGGTCGGCGCCATCGGCTCTGCGTTAACCATCGGTATTCGTCGTGCGGGATTGCTCGTGACACTACTGGTTTTACCTTTATATATTCCGGTCCTAATTTTTGGCGCCGGCGCTGCGTCAGCGGCCCAGTCTGGGCTTCCGACTGCTGGACACCTCTACATGTTAGGCGCAATAGCAATGGGGGCAATCGCGCTCGCCCCCATTGCAACCAGTGCCGCCCTTAAAATTAGCTCTGAGTAGTCAATAAATTTACCGAATCGATAGCCTGACACACCCCTTTATTCATCGGTGACACAGCCATCGCTCGCTGTTTTGACATTCTTGATGTATTTGAAAAGTGTCCCGCGTTCTGATTTATACGGTGGCATTGTCCAGTTAGATCGTCGCTCCGCCATCTCCTCTTCGGAAAGCTCAACATCAATCGTGTTGGCATCAGCGTCAAGTCGAATCACATCACCATTTTTAATTAAGCCAATCGGCCCGCCCTCTTGGGCCTCCGGAACCACGTGACCGATGATAAAACCATGAGAACCTCCTGAAAATCGACCGTCGGTAATCAACGCCACGTCTGCGCCTAACCCGGCACCCATAATTGCAGAAGTGGGAGTTAACATCTCCGGCATCCCCGGACCACCCTTCGGACCCGAATAACGGATCACAATCACGTCGCCTTTTTTGATTTCGCCATCTTCAAGGGCTGTCAACATCGTCTCCTCATCATCAAAAATCCGTGCCGGTCCAGTAAATTGTCGACCCTCTTTTCCGGTTATCTTTGCAACGGAGCCACCGGGCGCAAGATTGCCCTTGAGAATCCGAATATGGCCTGTTTCCTTAATAGGATTCGCTAGCGAATGGATCACTTTCTGACCCTCGCTTAAATCGGGGATTTTCTCTAGATTTTCTGAAATCGTTTTGCCCGTGACAGTCATGCAATCACCTGACATCAAGCCCTCCTTGATTAAAAAGCGCATTACCGCTGGAATCCCGCCGACGGTATGCAGATCTTCCATGACATAGAGACCACTTGGCTTAAGATCTGCAAGGAACGGAATGCGATCACTGACAGATTGAAAGTCGTCAATCCCGAGGGAAACGTTCACTGATCGCGCCATTGCGATCAAATGAAGCACAGCATTTGTGGAGCCCCCTAAAGCTGAAACCATCACCATCGCATTTTCAAATGCCTCTCGAGTCATAATATCTCGAGGTCGCAGGTCAAGCTCGAGCAAATTACGAACGGCCCCTCCCACTTGAAAACACTCTTCGAGCTTTTCTGGGGTCACCGCCGGGGTTGACGAACTAAAAGGTAACGACATACCCATCGCTTCAATCGCACTCGCCATGGTATTCGCAGTGTACATGCCGCCACACGCACCCGCCCCAGGACAAGCTTGGTTCACGATCTCCTGGCGTTCGCCGTCATCGATTGACTGAGCAAGATATTGCCCATAACTCTGAAACGCAGAGACGATATCAACCACTTGATTATTTGCGTGCCCAGGCTTGATCGTTCCCCCATAGACCATCAGTGCCGGTCGGTTGACCCGACCCATCGCCATTAGGCAGCCCGGCATATTTTTATCGCACCCCGGCACAGTCACGAGCGCGTCGTACCACTGTCCACCCATCACGGTCTCAATCGAGTCTGCAATCAGATCACGAGACTGAAGCGAATAACGCATCCCCGAGGTGCCCATTGAGATGCCGTCGCTCACGCCAATCGTGTTGAACCGCATACTTACAAGGCCCGCCTCTGTAACCCCCTCTCCAATTCGCTCGGAAAGATCATTCAGATGCATATTGCAAGGATTCCCTTCCCACCACATGCTCGCGATTCCGACCTGCGCTTTATCCATGTCTTCTCGGGTCATGCCAGTACCGTAAAGCATTGCCTGCGACGCACCCTGAGAGCGAGGTTGTGTAATTCGGGAACTCACCTTGTTTAGTTTTTCACTCATGAAATTTCTCCATATACGACATCAGTAAAAAGCAGGTTATCGAGTTGCCGTCACTCAACACACCCTGAAAAGATCCAGAGACTAATCCGATCTTTTTAAATATCATCTTTAAGAATTCGGTAAGACTGCTCGCCAAGGCCTGTAATCCCCAACCGAAGCTCATCATTATCGCAAAGAAACCGTGGCGGGTTGCGCCCTAGGCCGACGCCGGCAGGGGTTCCAGTCGCAATGATATCGCCTGGATTAAGACTCATGCAATGACTGAGATAGGCCACAATCTCGGCAACTGGAAAAATCATGTCTGCAGTCGTTCCTCGTTGCATTTGCTCGCCGTTTACATCCAACCACATATCAAGATTCTGGGAATCAATAACATCCTCTTTTGTGACCAACCATGGACCGACAGGACCATACCCGTCGCCAGACTTACCTTTTGACCAATTGCCGCCCCGTTCCAACTGCCACTCTCGTTCTGACAAATCATTGATTAGACAGAAACCTGCTACAAAATCTTCGGCCTGGTCAATCGATATATATTTCGCGTGACGACCTATTACAATGCCGAGCTCAACCTCCCAATCGCTTTTTGTAGACCCGCGGATCAGAGGGATGTCGTCATGGGGCCCGCCAATCGAACTGACCGCTTTCATAAATACAACAGGCTCACTGGGCGGCGGGATACCCGTTTCCTCAGCATGGTCGTGATAGTTAAGACCGATGCAAACAAATTTCCCCGGATGACTAATGCAACTTCCGATACGCGCGTCTTCATCGACCAGAGGCAAAGACCAGGGATCCAACGCCTGAAGAAATTCGATTGTATTAGGGCCAACGGTTTCAGGACCCAAGTCATCTATCACATCGCCCAAATCCCGAATCTTCCCATCGGGATCAAGCAGGCCCGGTCTTTCCTCTCCTTTTTTTCCAAATCTTAAAAGTCTCATTCCGCTTTGACCTCAACTTCCGACAATTCATTCGTAACGAAAGAATTTATTCCTTTATTTACTGCCACTTGGATTGCTCGCAGCTTTGATAATGATTCCGGATCAACTGCCTGCTCTTTAATCGGCGAGCTTCCACCTATCAAATGATTCATTTGTATCTGAAAAAACGTGGGCATATCAATCGAAACCTCGGGCTTCTTTCGGTCTCCAGAAACCTGTAGGGGCAGCACCATGAGACCGGAATTCAAGGGCGCGGGCAACAACTTGGCAACGTCTGACCCTTCAAGTGATAATAACAAGCGGTAATTCAGTCGTTCTGATTGAAGTCGATACTGTCCTCTACCGCGCGCTTCAAGATCCGCTATATCAACAGCTAAATCCTCGCTTTCCGCCCGGCCGTTCGCCACTTTTACCGAAACTGAAAAATCTCCAACCGGAGTTGTTAACCCATCTCCAAGCCATAGTGAGGAATCTACATTATCGCCCTCGGTTAACTGTTTAATTAGCCTCTGGAGATCAAAACCTTTTAACTTGCCGTTGGTCCCA
This sequence comes from Candidatus Thioglobus sp., assembly GCA_004212795.1. GTDB lineage: Bacteria > Pseudomonadota > Gammaproteobacteria > Arenicellales > UBA868 > UBA868. The sequence goes on along the minus strand of SHBR01000042.1, from coordinate 12,198 downwards.
GTCAACAAGATGGCCCCGTCCGCGCTCGTCATCCCTTCACTCAAATCTTGTGACGAAAAATCGAGTGCCAAAGTTAAGTCCGCCCGCGCTTCAACCATTTTGGTTAATCCAATATCCGCTAGCGCCTGCCCAATCTGAATGTCAGTAATCTGCTGATAGGACCTAAAATAAGCGCGGCCATCTTCGCGAGACATTAACGTATCAATCAATATCGAACCGCCATAAAGTTTCGCAGAGACAGGAGAGGAAACTACCTCACCATCTCTTGAGCGAATAGGTACACGCACATCCTTCATCACAATCCCAGCTGAATGCAGTGACCCGATACTGACCAAGCCCTCTACATCAATCACTGAAACCGCAAGCGCGGGCAAACTGAGCAGAATAAAACCATCCAAGAAACTTTGATGGTCAGTTCTCAGATAATGCCCAATATCAAGAGTGGGAATAAATAGTTTGAATTGAGATGAGGGTGTTTTTTCCCAGTCTTTGACTACCAGTGCTCCTGAAACCTGTGAATCTCCTATCTGGAACTGAAAATCGCTGACCTCAATTTGATTGTTGATAATTTCAAAATCACCACGACCCGAGGCTTGCTGGAAAGCATTGGAATTGAAGATTGCCCAGTCAACATTAAGTTCTGTACTAAGCGTCGGAATATCCATTTGGGAAATAACGAAGGATCCGGATCCTTGAATATGTTCACCCCTTAACATTCCCTTAATTTGAGTCCAGTTTAAATTTAACGATAGAAAATCGATCTCAAGCGCACGAGCGGTTGTCATCCCTCCGATCTTGACTAGCGACACCCCGCGGAACGCTAAGCGAGCAACAAGCCCGTTATCTAAGTCAAAATCAATTTTCATCGGGCCATCGAAACTAAAACGATAGCCCGATCGGGACTCAACTAAGGTTGCAATGGGATCTTGAAATTTGGAGGTGTCAAAGAAGAAAACAATCCAAACCGCCGATGTCACAAGCAGCATAAACAGTGATGCAATCGCATAAAACGAAATTCGAACAGCGCGAGTCATGCGTTTAGTAATATGCGTGGTACAGGGTCAACCACGTTTTCAATGTCTGATTCTCGAAACGGATCCATGCTTCTTTCCGCAGCTTCAAGCGCATCAATTCCCGCTCCACTTCGGAAGGCGCATTCGGACAGGGTGCGCCTCCAAACCCTTGCCCCCGGTTGACCATGAAACAGTCCAAGCAGATGACGCGCCATTCGTTTCAACGGAACGCCGGACGCTAATTGTCGACCTATATAACTCTTGTAAGAATCGAGCACGTCCCATCGAGAAACAGGCGTCCGAGAATCGCCAAAGATTCGTCCATCAACTGCCTGCAAGCTCCATGGGTTTTGATAAGCCGCCCGCCCCACCATTACGCCATCGACCTGAAAGAGATGGCGGGAGACTTGGTCAAGAGTAGTGATGCCACCATTGATAACAACAGTAAGTTCTGGGAACTGCCTTTTTAATTCATAAACTCGTGGATAGTTTAAAGGTGGAATTTCGCGATTCTCTTTTGGACTTAACCCGGATAACCACGCCTTGCGGGCGTGCACAATTATGACCTCGCAACCCGCATCAGACATTTGTTGGGTGAACTCACACAGCTCTTCATAAGAATCAGACTGATCAACACCAATTCGGCACTTCACGGTGACAGGAATACTGACCCGAGCACGCATCTCACTAACGCATCCGGCAACGAGTCCCGGTTCACGCATCAGACAGGCGCCAAAACGGCCCGCCTGCACACGATCTGAGGGGCATCCCACGTTGATGTTGATTTCATCGAAACCAGCATCCTCCCCCAGTCTTGCGCACAGCGCCATGTCCTGGGGATCGCTCCCACCTAACTGCAATGCAACCGGGTGCTCCTCTGCAGAAAAGGCGAGAAATCGATTTCGATCTCCAAAAATAACCGCGCCCGTTGTTACCATCTCGGTATACAGGCGAGCACGCCGAGAAATCAATCGCAGAAAATATCGCTCGTGCGGGTCAGTCCAATCCATCATGGGCGCCACGCAAAATCGATAATCAGGGTTGTTCATTTTCTTAAGATTTCGTTCCATCCGCATCGTTGCCCGTAATTGTGACGCAGATCTCTCTCGAAGCGGGCTTGTAGCGATGCTCCAATAAGTAAATGCCCTGCCAAATGCCCAGATTCAAGCGTCCATTGGAAATCGGTATCGAAAGAGAGGAGTCTGTCAGTACACTTCTAACGTGTGCGGGCAAATCATCATCCCCCTCACTTCGATGCGTATAAGCAGGACTACCGTCTGGAACAAGTTCCTCCATAAAGTGAAGCAAGTCAACATGCACGCTAGGATCAGCATTCTCGGTAATCGTAAGCGACGCGCTGGTATGCATACAGAAAATATGGCATAACCCTACCGTAACCCTGGATTCAACCAATAGTTTCTCAATAAATCTGGAAATATCAACAAAGCCGCGGCCCGAAGTTGGAATATTTAGATCTCTTTGAAAAACATTCATTTGTTGGCGAAATCCAATTTCTAGAGGATCGGAACTGACGTGCATGAAAACCTAACGCGACGACTAGCCGAGATCGATCACGCCACCCCGGGGCTTTTATCTGGGTCGATCCGTCGTGGTCTCGAGAAAGAAAGTCTCCGGATTGATAACGATGGAGTTCTTGCGCAAACGCCTCACCCGCATACGTTAGGCGCCGCGCTCACTCACCCGCACATCACCACAGACTATTCGGAAGCGTTACTCGAATTTGTTACGCCTGTTACCAAAAACATCCCCGATCTTATCCAATTTCTTACCGATCTTCACGGATTCACCTACCGAAATATCGGGGAAGAAAAACTTTGGGTTAACAGCATGCCTTGCATTTTACATGGTGAAAAGAGCATTCCCATCGCCGACTACGGTCAATCGAATGCGGGTCGGATGAAGGTCGTGTATCGCGAGGGACTTGGGCATCGTTACGGAAAACTCATGCAGACCATTGCAGGCATCCACTTTAACTTCTCGCTTGATGACACATTTTGGCAATGCTATCGACATATAAAAGGGTCTACGGTCCCGCTTCGTGATTTTAAGTCCGAGGAATATCTCGGACTCATGCGCAACTTTTACCGCTCAGACTGGGCGATACCCTATCTATTTGGGGCATCACCGGCGGTATGCGGGACCTTCCTTGAGGGCCGCGACCACCACCTTCAGCCGCTGGGCGATCATAGTTACTGTCTCCCGTTTGCGACCAGTCTACGCTTGACCGATCTGGGCTATCGCAGCGTAGCTCAAGATTCCGTACATCTGAGTCTAAATAGTCTAGATGAATACACAGAGTCTCTGATTAAAGCCACCACTGAATCCTACCCCCCCTACCAAAAAATTGGCATTAGAGTGAACGGGGAATATCGCCAGCTTAATGACTCGTTGTTGCAGATTGAGAACGAATACTATGCGTCAATGCGGCCTAAGCGAATCGCTAAATCAGGTGAACGACCGAGTCACGCGCTTCAATCACGTGGCGTGGAATACATCGAACTCAGATCACTCGATCTGGATCCCTTCCTGCCAGTTGGCATTAGCGAGGACGGCATCCGTTTTCTCGACCTAATGATGATCTCCTGCTTGCTCGAAGCTAGCCCGTTGATGGACTTGGAAGAATTTAATCGCTTACGCCAAACTCGCAATCAGGTTGCAGAACGTGGACGAGATCCCGAATTGCGTATTACGCTTGCGGACGGCAGTCAATGCTCCATTGACCGGTGCGGGCTAGGTCTTGTGGAGCGATTGGCGCCGATTGCACAGTTAATGGACCAATACGATAGCGGGTACTGTAACGCACTCGGATATTATAAAAATCTGTTTGAAGATCCGTCGGCAACGCCATCCGCCAGAGCGTTTGAAGAAATCAAGAAGCACGACAATACTTTTTTTTACTTTGCCAAAACTCAAGCTGAGCACCACGAGAAAAATTTTAAAATTGTCGAAATTGATCCAACCTGGAATCAATCTCTGAAAGAAAGTGCAGATGAGTCAATCAGACAGGCTCAAGAAATAGAGGCAAGTGACACCGTCGGTTTTGAAGAATTTCTTGACAATTACTTCGAACGCAAAAGTACAAATTAAAGAATTTAACTACTGGTCAACCGAAAGGTTCGCAATCAACAAATCGATAAAACGCTCTCCGTTCTCTACTTCTGAAGACTCGAGATATTCATCCGGCTGGTGTGCTTGATCAATCGAACCCGGTCCACACAACACTGTTGGAAAACCAGCGCCCTGATACTGGCCGGCCTCTGCTGTATAAGCAACCTTGCTTGTTTCTAAATTACCGGTCAATCCCTGCACCAAACTCAAAATAGGATTTGAAGCATCTTCGAAAGCGGGGCAGCGCGCCAGAACACGGGTGTTAATGCTGCACGCACTGTGGCGCGCTCGCATTATTGGCAATATCTCGTCAGCACAGAATTTCTCAAAATTCTCAATCAACCGTTGAGGATCATCCCCCGGAATATTGCGGATATCCCATGTGAACTGGCATTGCCCAGAAATAATATTCAACGCCGTTCCCCCATTGATAACGCCAACATGGACCGAAGTAGCATGAGGCTCATATCCATTATCGCGCGGAGTTTCATCCGCCAGACGATTCGCAACTTCGTCAAGATGGTTCACGAGTCGGGCAGCCGTCATCACGGCACTCACACCCCGGTGAGTCTGGCTCGAATGCGCTTCGAATCCCTTTACTGTTGTCCGAAGGGCAACTATGCCTTTATGCCCTGTCACCGCGCGCATACTCGTTGGCTCACCCACGATCACGCCCAACGGGGCAGGCAATTCTTGACTGATCACATCGATCATATCGGGAGCGCCTAAGCACCCGACCTCTTCATCATAGGACAAGGCGAAATGAATCGGCCTCTTTAGTGATTTCATTTCGGGCAACTTTGACAGTGCTATCCCAATAAATCCTTTCATATCACAACTGCCCCTCCCGTAAAGCCGGCCGTTATCCCTGCGGATTACGAACGGATCCGAGGACCACTCTTGACCATCGACGGGCACAACATCCGTATGCCCTGAAAGCACAACACCGCCCTCGTCCTGAGGGCCGATGGTCGCAATCAAATTCGATTTTTTTCCATCCTGGCTCAGCACGCGACGGGAGTCCACGCCCAAATCAAAAAGGTAATTTTGAATAAAGTCAATTAGTGGCAGATTACTATCTCTCGACACCGTGTTGTATCCAACCAAATGTTGAATTAAGGAGATGCTTTCCATGACGTTCTGTTAACCCCCTCTGGGTTGCAAATGAGATTGGAATTCTTTTGAAATACCTATTTCATCATAAACAGTTTTCGGGTAGCCTTGCGGCTCTTTGATTGTAACAACCTATTTGAGGCCTAATTTTAATGACATTACAAAATATCGGTGTAATCGGCGCCGGAACAATGGGGAACGGTATTGCTCAGACTTGCGCGCTATGCGGCTTTGACGTTGTCATGCAAGATATTGCGCAGGCTCCACTTGATAACGGGATGAAGACAATCCAGAAAAGCCTTGATCGACTGGTTGGTAAAGAAAAAATTAGTACAGCAGATTATGAGGCTGCATTAGCTCGCCTAAAAACAACAACCGATATCAATGCAATGGAAGACCGCGATCTTGTCATCGAAGCTGCCAGCGAGAATATCGAAATAAAACTTGGGGTTTTCACTCAACTTAATAAAATTTGTCCGGATTCCACCATTCTCGCAACAAATACCTCATCGTTATCACTCACTCGAATAGCGGCGGCCAGCGGTCGAGCAGACCGAGTCGTTGGCATGCATTTTTTCAACCCGGTTCCCCTGATGGCACTCGTAGAGGTTATCCGAGCGCTCCAGACCTCGGATAAGACTTATAACGCAATTGAGACTCTTGCCAACAGCCTTGGTAAAACCCCCGTCAGTGTAAAAGATAGTCCGGGCTTTGTTGTGAACCGGATGCTTGTTCCGATGATTAATGAAGCGGTATTTATTCTTTATGAAGGTCTTGCTCAAGCCGAAGATATCGATGCTGCAATGAAACTGGGCGCCGCTCATCCCATGGGCCCGCTCGCGCTTGCAGACATGATTGGATTGGACGTCTGTCTTTGGGTTATGAACGTGCTCCATGAGGAATTCGGAGACTCGAAGTTCCGCCCCTGCCCTCTCCTGAAACAAATGGTCGATGCGGGATATCTTGGTCGTAAAACCGGCCGTGGTTTTTATCAATACGGGGGCTGAGATAAGGGATTTATCGGCAAAACCAACCGTTTTTACCGTTAATTGATCGGTTCTCCACTATGAACTCCCTGCGTCTCGGTATTGATACGGGTGGCACCTATACAGATGCGGTGCTTTTAGCCGAAAGCGGGAGTGTTGTTTGTACGGGCAAATCTTTGACCACGCATCACTCACTGAGCCATGGCATCAACAACGCGCTTAATCAGCTTCCGGCCGAAAAGTTAGATCATGTCTCGCTTGTTTCCTTATCAACAACGTTAGCCACTAACGCGGTGGTTGAGGGTCGAGGAACACCAGTCTGCCTACTGCTTGCGGGTTACAACACACATCAAGTTAATCGAGCTCAACTTGAGAAAATCGTCCGAGGGGGTTACTGCGAGATTTTGACAGGTGGGCACAATGCGAGCGGTGTTGAACAGTCTCCTCTTGACTTGGAAGCGGCTCGTAAAATTATCGAAGCTCGGCAGGATGATGTTGCAGCTTTCGGAATCTCCAGCATGTTTGCAGTTCGAAATCCCGAGCACGAAATCGCGCTCCAGGATCTCGTACGATCAGTAAGCAACAAACCCGTGACATGCGGACATGAACTTGCATCGAGACTTGATGCGCCAAGAAGAGCGCTGACCGTTGCTTTTAATGCTTCCCTTATTCCCTATATCGATGAATTAATTCGTGCAATCGAATCTATTCTCGAGAGTCGCCAGATTCGCGCACCGTTAATGATGGTTAAGGGGGATGGCTCGTTAATAAGCGCCTCAGCAGCCCTGCAACGACCGGTGGAAACCATTCTCTCAGGACCGGCGGCAAGTGTAATGGGCGCCGCACAAATAAGCCGTCATGACAACGCAATCATCGCTGACATGGGGGGTACCACAACCGATATTTCAATTGTTACAGACGGTCGTCCCATCATAAGCGCTGAGGCGACCGTTATTGGGGACTGGCGACCCATGGTTGAAGCCGTACGCGTGTTCTCAATTGGGCTCGGAGGCGATAGTGAAGCCCGTTTTCAAGGGGGTGTCGGTCTCGCAATTGGACCTCGCCGGGTCGTCCCCATGAGCCTTCTCGCCCATCATTATCCAGATACCCTGAAGTTGCTCGAGACTCGAGAACGTGCGCCAGTCAGTCCCAGAAGTATTAGATTCGCTGTTCCACTTTTCGCAGAAGCCAGTCAGCGACTCAGATTTACAGAAGACGAAAACGAAGTCTGGCAGCGACTTGCAGAAGGTCCAGTAGATCTGGAAGCGCTTGCGAATTCAGACCGAGGCCTCGCCAGAGCTGCCGCAAGACTTGTTCGAGATGGGATCGCAATATACAGCGGCTTTACGCCCACCGACGCGGCTCACGTACTGGGAAAAAGTAATCACTGGTCGACGCCAGCTTCCAAAATATCGGCGGTCATCTGGGCCAAGCAAATGCGTCAAATCTACGGGTGGGGACAATTTCCCGACGACGATCCGGTCGGTCCCAGCCAGGCAGTTGAAGAGCATGTGATCAAAGCAATTTGTTCGACTCTGGTCTCGGCCTGCCTGGCGACAGATCCAAATGCGACAGATGAGAAAGATCGTAATCGAACCGCCCAGATCTTCAGTGACTGGATCACAGGCACAAGTAATATTGATAGCGGCTTGTTCTCGCTCAAAGTCGACACACAGCGGACGCTCGTCGCGGTAGGTGCGCCCGCAAATCTTTACTATCCCACGGTAGCAGAAAAATTTAATATTAAGCTGGCATTGCCAAGTCATGGATCTGTGGCCAACGCAATTGGCGCAGTCGCCAGTAGTGTTGTTCAACGGGCGCAAATTACCATTACCCAACCGAGTCAGGGCGTATTTCGCGTCTTCCTTCCTAATGGTCCAGAGGACTATCCGCGCTTGTCCAAAGCGTTGGACGCAGCCGAACGTGCCGCGCATCAGATAGCGAACGAACGAGCACAGAACGCGGGCGCGTCTGAAATTCGTATCATCTCCCATCATGATCTTGACGAAGTCGATGATCCGGACTCTGAATCTACGGTATTTTTTGAGGCCCGCGTTACGGCGATTGCCTCGGGACGGCCTGCGATTTACTAATTTCGACTGATGGGTTTCCTACGCTGTTGTGGGAGCGTACAATTCGGCGCGCGCTCCGCAATAGACCCAAACCTTCATCTTATGAGCACAAGCATCAAAAACGGTTCGCGGAAAAATATTAACGATCGACCGCATATTTTCTATGACGGGTACTGGATTCGCTATTATGCGCCGCCACCAGAGACGTTGTCGGCCAAGCGAGACCTTCTTGTTATGCTGACCCGACGTACTTTTCATCATACCGAACCGGGAATTAATACACCCGGGAGTAAAGTTGAGTCTGCGAGATTGAGTTTTATTTCTGAACAGGATCCGGCGAAAAAAAGAGTAAATGCCGCCATGCTCGCGGGTGCTCTTTTCAATCGAGCAACTGACATTTTTACAAGCATTGTTGATCTTGAGAGTAAAGGGATTGCAGTCAATCAGGATAATAACCTGATGCTCGAATGCAGTGCCTGTTTTGAAGAAGCGCTTGAACTCGGAAAACAAGTGCGCCATCCCAGTGGCCATGAAGGGGTTGACGAACTCTGGGGAGAACCATTTAAGGTGTTTACGCACTCAATCGCGAATTACTATGATAGCCGCTATGTCAAAATTTCCCAAACAATGCGAGCAATTGACGAGGTTGCCCAAAGAATAGTTGACGCGTTTGAGTCCGTACCCTGCTTCCACGCAACGGGAGTCACCGTTCGTGCCTTTGCACGAGCAGCCCGGATCGAAACTGAGCTGATGAAGAGTGATCCCGATTTTTTTAAAAACTGGCCGGAGTTTGTGACGTTAAAAGAAAAAATAAAGGCTTTTGAACCCGATTCACAGCATGGACTCAGCGCACTTGCTCGGCTACAACTTCAGAAAGGTGCTCGCTTGCTTGGTGAAGGCGCTGATCTTATTTCATATATGTCCGGCGTCCGGGTGCCGATGCCGAAAAGCAAGCGTCATTTTTTACAGTCCCTCGAGCAATTCGATCTGGATTGCCAGGGCGTCGGACTGCGATCGGGGATTACACCACTCTAGTCACAGATGCCTAAAAAACTAGCGTTATCTGGGTCAATCAACCGATAGCGCAAGATCAAGCAAGATTGGGTTGAGATGCTGAAAAATTTTATCCGCCCATTTTTTAACGCCCAAATCTGAATCTATTTGATCTTGCCGGACTTCAATCAAAACGCTGGGCACTTCTGCTTTTTCGCCATGAGACTCCACCGTATATCCGTAATTTTCACGGGCGTCATAAGGCTCGTTATCCCCCACGCAAAGGTCAATCTCAGACCGAAAACTATTGATTAAGGGTCGACTAATCCGTTCATCCTTGGCCCATAGAATGCCTATTTCCCAAGGCCGACTTCGGCCACTCATTGACGGTGTGAAACTATGCATCGAAATAACACCAACTCGACTCCGGCGATCCTGTAATCGCTTGATCTCTCCGTCAATAGCTGCATGATAAGGATTAAAGATTTCCTCGAGTCGACTCTCCTGATCAATCGTCGACAGGTCTTGGTTGCCGGGAATCTTGATGCCATCGCTAATTGGCGTAATCAACGTTTCATCATACGGTGACCGATTCAAATCAATCGTCAGTCGTGAATAACTCGCCAGTATTAGCGTAGACTTCATCAAATCAGAAAGCGCTATAGCGAGATCCCGGCACCCTAGGTCGATTGCGATGTGAGTCTCAAGCACCTCACGAGATAAACCAAGGCTTTTTAGATTCTCAGGAATTTCATTGCCAGCATGATCGCAAACCAATAATACCGGCGTATCGCACGTTTCGTTATAAAGCTTAAAAGGCGGTGAGTCGTTTTTTGATAACAACATTATGTAAATCTTTTGAAAAAAAATTAATCTATTAACTTGGTGGTTAATTGTAAATGATCATTTGATCGACAGAATCGTCCATCATAGTCAACGCACTTCGGGAAATCACTCATTTGCCTTCTCATGTAAAAAACTATTCGCTTCTTCTTCTTCTTGCTGTTCTGTGGAGTGGATCATTTGCCTTCATTAAAATTGGGGTGGAATCTGTTGGCCCCCTGACCCTGACTTGGGCGCGACTCAGCATTGCGGCACTTTTATTGATGATGTGGCTGAAACTTAACTCGATTCGACTCCCTCATAATCTCGGATACTGGAAAATATGCGCCTTCATTGGTCTTATTGGGAATGCACTCCCTTTTAGCTTAATTAGTTGGGGTGAAACTTGGATTGATAGTGGTTTGACTGCTGTACTGATGGGCGTGATGCCGGTAACCACCGCCGTCCTGGCGCATATTTTTATTAAAGATGAGTCTTTCACTGCCCGAACGGGAATGGGCATTATTGTTGGATTGGGAAGTATTGCGGTTCTTGTTGGGCCGGCCGCCGTTGAAGGCTTAAGCGGACCCTTAGTCGCGCAACTCGCCGTGGTATTAAGCGCGATTTGTTATGGGGCGTCTACCACGTTCACGCGCTTCTTCTCAGGTCATTGGTCCGGAGAGCAAATCGCCGGCGGCACTATGATCTGCGCATGCTTATGGATGACGCCGGTCACATTCCTGCTTGAGGACCCCCTGACTCAATCGATCACCGCTAGTGGTTGGCTAGCGATTGCATATCTTGGAGTCGGACCCACTGCGATCGCGATGCTTATTTTCTTTCACCTAATTTCGCAACTCGGCGCAAACCGCTTTGCTCAAGTGAATTACATCGTTCCTGTGCTCGGCGCACTTTGGGGAGTGCTTTTTTTAAACGAGATCTTCTCATGGGAGCTGATCACCGCGCTGGCCTTGGTAGTGATCTCCATCAACATTGTCCGACCTCGAAAGAACTCAGCGCGGGCTTTAAAAAATTAGTCCACTAACTGCCTTACCATGAAAGGGAGTATCCCGCCATTGATGTAGTACTCCCACTCTTTAGGGGTATCAATTCTGACTCGAGCATTAAATGACTCCCTGTCACCACTCGGGCGTGTCAGGCACACTTTAACGCGTTGATCACCGACGCTCGGCAGATCGATACTGATTATTTCCTCACCTGTAATTGCAAGAGTCTTCGCATTCTGCCCGTCGAGAAATTGCAGCGGCAGCACCCCCATTCCGACAAGGTTAGACCGATGAATCCGCTCAAAACTCTCAACCAGCACTGCCCTTACCCCCAGCAACGCAGCCCCTTTTGCCGCCCAATCCCTGGAAGAGCCAGTGCCGTATTCCTTACCCCCAATGACAACTAACGGCGTCTCCTGTTCGGCGTACCGCATCGCGGCATCATAAATTGTCATTTGCTCACGACCGGGATGCAATAACGTCCAGCCCCCCTCAACACCCGGCACCATTAAATTTCGTAGGCGAATATTCGCGAATGTCCCACGCATCATGACCTCATGATTACCTCGACGGGATCCATAAGAGTTGAAATCTTTAATCTCGACCTCTCGATGCGACAGATACCGGCCTGCGGGACTATCTACCGCAATGGCGCCAGCGGGGGAGATGTGATCCGTTGTAATGCTGTCTCCCAAGACCGCAAGTATTCTCGCCTCCAAAATCTCAGGAATCCCCGGTGGCGTTCGACTCATCTGATCAAAGTACGGTGGTCTCCGCACATAAGTGGAGTCGTTATCCCAGTGAAACTGCGCTCCCTCAGTCACGGGAACCTCTTTCCAGAGGTTGTCCCCTTCAAATACATTGGCATATCGGGTTTTGAACATTTCTCGTGTCACGTGGCTATTGATCGTCCGATTGACCTCCCCGGTATCAGGCCAAATATCATGCAACATCACCGGGAGGCCTTCACTATCAAATCCAATAGGCTCGGAGGAGAAATCAATATCCGTAGTGCCCGCGAGCGCGTAGGCCACAACAAGCGGAGGAGATGCCAGGAAGTTCA
>SHBR01000041.1 GCA_004212795.1 Candidatus Thioglobus sp. | reverse complement strand
AGTCATTTACCCATCTGGGTATCCGAAGATTTGATCGCAAACCCGCGGGTCGATCAGATGCCGAACTTTAAAAACGTTGCTGAAGAATGGCGCAATCCTGATTGGGATCCGGGTCGTCAATATAGTGCGCCGTGGCAATGGGGAAGCGTTGGCGTTATGGTTGATACATCGGTCTATAACGGCGATATCAACACGTTTGGAATCATTCTTGATCCGCCCGAGGAGTTGATTGGCAAAATTAATGTGGCGCCTGAGATGAACGATGTCATTAGTTCAGCCCTTCTCTATCTGGGGGGTGAAGCGTGCTCTGGAGACAAAGAACTGCTAAGAAAGGTTCGCGATAAACTCGTCGAAGCAAAGCCCAAGTGGAAATCAATGGATTACGGCGTAATCGAGAAATTCGCAGGACGAGATCTTGCCGCTTCACTATATTGGAATGGTGCTGCGTTCCGAGCACGTCTTAAAAACCCTGACGTTCGATACGGATACCCTGTTGAAGGCTATTCCTTGTGGGCTGACGCGGTCGTATTATTGAAAGACGCCAAAAATGTTGAAGAAGCTAAAACATTCATGAACTTCATCATGGCGCCGGAAAATGCCGGCTTAATGTCTGAATTTGCCCGTTATGCAAACAGCATTGTTGGATCAGAAGCCTTCATGCCAGAAGATATGGCAACTGCGCCCGAAGTTGTTGTTCCCGAGGAGTTCATTGGTGCGGGTAAGTTTTATCCCACCTGCCCTCCGGAGGTGCAGAAAATGTACACCGCAATCTGGACTGAACTGCAAAAATAAAAACTGCGCTTTTAGGGCCGCCATCTGGCGGCCCTTTTTTCTGGTGCCCGACGAAATGAAAAAATTACCGCTAGCAAAAAACCAGCGCGTCCCGCGCAACTTATGGGATCGCGCGCCGTGGAACCAATGGTCGTTTCAACATATCAGGGAAATCCTGCCCACCGTAGAAGTCTGGCGCGGGTCCGGGTCAATCTGGGAATTAGACGAAAAAGAAACTGATCTTGATCCTTTGAGCTTCACCAATCGTTTAGGTGTTGAGGCGACAATTCTGGACTGGCTGACCGATAACTTCGCGGATGGCATCACGGTTATCCACCGCGGTCGTCTTTGCTACGAGCGCTACTTTAATGAGATGAGCCCACGTACGCTTCATCTTTCGCAGTCAATGGCAAAGTCCATCACATCATCCGTCGCTGGCATTCTGGTCGAGCGTGGATTGCTTGATCCCAATGCCCCAATTATTTCTTACCTTCCCGAATTATCAGAGACAGGCTGGAAAGATGCACTGCTACGGCATGCACTGGATATGACCTCAGGTGTACGCTATGTCGAAGATTATGAGGCGCCAGACTCTGATATCGCCGCAACTGATATCGCTTCAGGATGGAGAGTGCCGTCTGATAATGGTCCTCACTTCACTTGCATGTGGGATCAAATCCAGAGTCTAAAAGAGGTCGTTCGACCCCATGGCGAAAAGTTTGAGTACCGCTCAATCGAGACGGATGTCATTGCGCATTGCATGGAACGAGTCACCCAAACGCGTCTTGCGGATCTCATCAGCGAGGAGCTCTGGCAACCGCTTGGTGTCGAAGAAAGCGCATGCTTTACCGTTGACGCGGGTGGATATCCACTTGCAGATGGGGGATTTAATGCCACCCTTCGTGATTACTCAAGATTTGGCCAGATGCTCTGCCAAAACGGCTTCGCAAACGGTCGTCAAATAGTACCGGCTCAATGGATCTCGGACACCCTCAATGCGAACGAACAATTATTTGAATCCGATAAAAACATTGGAAAAGATCGCGGCGGTTATCGTAATCAATTCTGGATTCGGGATGTCGGCCGCCAGATTATGATGGCACGCGGCGTGTTCGGACAGCTGATCTATGTCGATCTGGATCATGATCTGGTTATCACTCGCCTATCGAGTTGGCCGGAGTTTTTATCTGATGATCGAAAGCATGACGATATGCTCGCCATTGACGCGATCACCAATTTTTTAAGGACGGCTTCTCATGACTGATCTAGATCTTTGTTACCTGCCGGCAACCGATGCGATCAAGCGGTTTAAGGCTAAGACACTCTCGCCTGTTGAACTGCTGGACGCGCTGATCCGCCGGGCGGAAGAGGTAGAGCCCGTTATCAACGCTTTCACCTATCGCCACTTTGACGAAGCGATGGATAAGGCTAAAAAAGCAGAAGCGAAATACGCCTCCGGCAAGCGCACCAGAGCCCTTGAGGGACTCCCCATCGGTATCAAGGACGAAAACTTCATTAAAGGTAAACCGACATCGAGCGGCTCACTGATCATGAAAGATTTCGTCGCAGACAGAACCTCGGTTGGCAACGAGCGGATTATGCGAGCCGGCGGAATTGTCCATGCAAGAACCGCCACACCTGAATTCTCATCAGCCGCCTATACGAACTCGAGACTCTGGGGGGTAACTCACAATCCCTGGAATCCTGAATTTACCCCTGGCGGTTCTTCCGGCGGCTCAGCCGCTTCCCTCGCTGCGGGCACTAGCGCGTTGGCAACAGGTTCGGACATAGGCGGCTCGATCCGTATCCCAGCCGGCACGTGCGGCTTGGTGGGCTATAAGCCACCGTACGGCCGCAACTCTGACGACCCGCCGTTTAACCTGGATTTTTATTGCCACACAGGCCCTCTGGCACGAAATGTCAGCGATGCCATCGCGCTGCAGAACGTCATGTGCGGACCGCACCCGAAAGATATAGCGAGCCTTCGGCCCAAGCTGCGATTACCTAACAACTACCCACCGATCAAAGACTGGAAGATTGCCTTTTCGATGGATCTCGGTTTCTTTGAAGTTGATCCTGACGTGCAGAAAAACACACTGAATGCCCTGAATGTATTTCGAGACTTAGGCGCAACGGTCGAAGAAGTTGATATCGGCTGGGATCACCGAGTGCTTGATGCCGGCATGGCATACCTGAAGCATATCTTTGGGGCGTATATGGCAACTTACCTTGAGGACCATGCCGATAAAATGACAAACTATGTGCGTCAATGGGCCGAGGAGGCACAGAAATCAACTGCAGCGGAATTTCTTCACACACTGGAAGTTGCTAACGAGATGTATGCAACTGTCGGCCCCTTGCTGGAAAAGTATCAGGTGCTTGTCTGTCCGACCAATGCACTGCCGGCCGTGCATGCCGACTTTGACCACTCGCAGGATACGCTCATGATTAACGGTAAGAACGTCAACCCAGTTTTGGGTTGGCCGATGACCACGCCGTTTAACTCCTTAAGTCGCTGCCCAGTCCTGACGGTACCCACAGGACGTGCCAGCAATGGCGTTCCGACCAGTATTCAGATTGTCGGACGTACCTATACCGATAAAGATGTCTTTCAGGCCGGCATGGCATACGAATCTGCCGCACCCGCATGGTTTGCAGACAAGGGACTGAGACCGAATATCCAGAATGACTGAGGCTAATCACACGCTCCCGAGAGAAGAGATATCGCTCGCTAACTGGCGAGAAAGCCCGCAAAGCCAGTTTTCTTTTCATAACGTTCGAGAATTTATCGGCACTCAGGCAGTTGAAAAATCAAGTCAGCCTCGTGAACTCACAATTCAACCGCTGAAGTCAAGCAGCCTCGCAGAAATCGTCGGCCAGTCGGACTTAGATCGCTGGTTAATTGCGAGTGATACCGATGCTTTCGTCGTTGCAAAAAATGGCACTTTAGTTTGTGATTGGCGCTCAAAACATTACTTATCCAATCAGCCGCACATCGTTTTTTCGGTAAGCAAATCAATCACCGGCATGTTGGCTGGAAAAATTCAGGACCTTGGGTATTTGGATCCAATAAAAAATGTCGAGGATTATTTTCCCGAGAGTCACGGCAGCGGCTACGCGAATTGCCAAATTCAACATCTGCTCGATATGCAGGCCGAGATTGATTTTAATGAAGATTATCTTGACCGATCAGGTATGTTTGCTGCCTATCGCTCTGCGACTGGCTGGAATCCTTCGACCTCCTCAACCAAAGATGTAAAAGGACTTGCGCCATTTCTGCTCGCGCTGAAATCCAACGGAAAAGCCCACGGCACGCTGTTTCGATACCTGTCGCCAAACTCTGATCTACTCGGTCTTGTTCTCGAGCGCGCTATGGGTCAACGCTACGCTAGCCTCCTCAGCCATCACATTTGGCAACCCCTAGGATGCGCTCATGATGCCTATGTCACTGTCGACGCTGAGGGAACTGCGCGGTCTGCAGGCGGAATATGCGTTCACCCTCACGATCTTGTAAGACTCGGACTTGCTTTAATTGAGGTGGGTTCAGAACGTTCGGAAAATGTAATGCCCCACCGATGGATTCACGATACCTTCAACGAGGGAAATCAAGCAGCATGGCAACAAGGTGAATTTTCAGCACTTTTGCCGGATGGTAATTATCGAAACCAGTGGTACCGTACGCAAGCAAGAGACGGCGCCTTAATGGCAATCGGTATCCATGGGCAGTGGCTTTATGCCGACCCGTCACGTCAAGTTGTCATCGCGAAACTGTCTTCTCAACCGCAGCCCGTCAATGACGCTCAGGATATTCAACTGATTAATGATTTTCAAAAACTAGCCGAAGCGCTGTAAAGCATTTTTGAATGATCCGCTCTGCACTACTAGCTAACGCGATGAACTTGCAACACCATCGATCCGTTCAAGCTGTTTGGGGTCGAACTTTTCATCATCAACTCTAATATAGGCAATTTTTTCTCCAAGAAGCACGGTTACATTGTCAACACCTGCCAAACGACGAAGGTCGTGCTCTATCGCATTGGCTCCGTCGCTATGATGAGGGTCGATATAAACAGTAACACTATCGCGCAGCTCTGGTTTTGGGCCAAAAATGCTAAGCGCGAGCCACAATAAACTAGAGACCAAACAAAAACCAAACACGCCGGTAGCCCCAAAACTCCCGAACATCAAGCCCCCGATCACCCCACCGATAAACACCCCCAAAAATTCGAAAGTGTTGTAAATACCGGACGCGGTTCCTTTTGCATAACCCGGCGCAATGCGGGTTAAAAGTGATGGCAGCATTGCTTCAAGCAAATTAAAGCCAATGAAAAATACACCCAGACCAACAACAATGCCGCTCGCTGTGGTCCAGCCGGTAACTAAAATCAGAAACCCGAGGCCCAGAACAGCAATTGCCAATCGCAGAACATCAATCGTGCGCTGTCGCTTCATCCCCAAAATAAGCAACGGGACCATAAGCAAAATAGAAGCAATTAAAACAGGTATATACACCTGCCAATGACTGTTTCGACCAATTTCTAGCACTTCGATTATCAGGAAGGGTACGACGACGAAAAGTGCGGTTAAGGTCATATGTAAAATAAAAATCCCGAGATCGAGACGAAGTAATTGAGCGTCCTGCAGAACATCTAAAAAATAACGCTTTGTCGCTTTTAGCCCCGGGTCAGAGGCGTTTTGCGTGGGCGCAGGAACAAAAAAGCCGACGACCCCGATTGAAAGAATTGAAAGTACGGCGGTTAACCAAAAAATACCACTCATTCCAATCCAATGATCAAGGAATGGGCTCGCCATGAGCGCGAATAAAAATGAAGCCCCAATACTCATACCGAGCAACGCCATTGCTTTAGTCCGCTGCTGTTCGCGAGTTAAATCGGCCACAAGCGCCAAAACAACCGCTGCTATTGCACCACTGCCCTGCAAAGCCCGACCGATAATGATGCCTTCCACACTCTCAGCAAGCGCCGCCACAACACTACCCCCGGCAAAGATTAATAAGCCGAAAATAATTAAAGGCTTGCGTCCCCAGCGATCCGACAACATACCAAACGGAATTTGAAAAATCGCCTGAGTTAAACCATAGATTCCTAATGCCAATCCGATCATCAGCGGCGTCGCGCCCTCAAAAGCGTTGGCGTAAATTGCCATCAACGGCAGCACCAAAAACAACCCAAACATCCGAAGACTGAATACGCCAGCTAGCGCCGTCACGGCCTTGCGCTCAACCGCGTTCATCGGTGTTGTGAGTCGAGTGGATCTCAAAGTCATCTCCTCATCGGAGTATCAGTGGTTTATCCGCAGCAGGCGACCAAAGACGAACTCATCAGAACTAAATTAAAAAATGAAAAATCTTTGAACGAGACTGCGTAACAGACGTAATATTAACAGTTTGCTTTTTCCCAGCCCAAATCAATATGCAAACTATCAAAATCCGAGGTGCCCGAACCCACAATTTACAGGGAGTCGACGTCGACTTACCTCGTGATAAGTTGATTATCATCACCGGGCTGTCCGGTTCGGGAAAGTCGTCCCTCGCGTTCGACACAATCTACGCAGAAGGTCAACGGCGGTACGTGGAGTCCCTATCGGCTTACGCTCGACAATTTTTATCTTTGATGGAAAAACCAGATGTCGATCTAATCGAGGGACTTTCACCGGCGATTAGTATCGAACAAAAAGCGGCGTCGCACAATCCTCGGTCAACGGTAGGAACCGTTACCGAAATTTACGACTATTTACGATTGCTTTACGCGCGGGTAGGCGAACCCCGCTGCCCGGATCACGGTGTAACACTCGCTGCCAGCACCGTGAGCGAAATGGTTGATCAAGTCTTATCGCTTGAAGATGATTCAAGAATTCTGTTGCTGGCCCCAATCGTTCAGGACCGAAAGGGAGAGTATCAGCAGCTGTTACGCAGCCTTTTGAGTCAAGGATTTATTCGAGCCCGTATTGATGGCGAAATTTACGAACTTGATGACACGCCCGTCCTGGATAAAAAGCGAAAACATACGATCGAAGCGGTTATCGATCGGGTGATCGTGAAACCCGATATTTCCCAAAGACTGGCAGAGTCGTTTGAAACAGCACTCGGTATCGCTGAAGGCCTCGCGTTAGTTCAGGTCCTGCCAAAAGATGGAGAGAGTGACGGCGCCGAGATGTTATTTTCAGCGCGCTATGCGTGCCCTCATTGCGGTTATAACTTAAGCGAACTTGAGCCTCGGCTTTTTTCGTTTAATAACCCGGCTGGTGCTTGCTCCAAGTGTGATGGACTCGGCGTTCGGCAGTTTTTTGACCCTGCAATTGTCATTCATGACGACAGCTTGAGTCTTGCAGCCGGCGCAATCTCAGGCTGGGATCGCAGAAATGCTTTTTACTTTCAAATGCTCAACTGCCTGTCGGAGCACTATGGTTTCGATATTGAAAAGCCCTTCCGACATCTGCCTGAAGAAATTCAGCAGGTTATTTTGTATGGCAGCGGAACTGAAAAAATCAATTTCAGTTACCTACGATCGCACGGCAGAAGATCTCGGAAACGATCTCACACCTTTGAGGGTGTGCTTCCGAGTATGGAGCGGCGGTATCGTGAATCAGACTCCAATACGGTTCGCGAAGAGATGGCACGCTATCTGAATATTCAACCCTGCGAAAGTTGTGAGGGGAGTCGGCTCCGAACCGAATCCCGGAACGTTTTCATCGGGAAGTTACCGATTCATAACCTCACTGCAATGCCAATCGAGACGTCACTTGCCTTCTTTGAAGGGTTGGCCTTGCCGGGCCATCAAGGAAAAATCGGGGAGCGGATTATTCGAGAAATCAGCGAGCGGTTGCGATTTCTTGTCAACGTCGGTCTTGAATATCTTACGCTTGATCGCACGGCAGAAACACTGTCCGGGGGCGAGGCGCAGCGTATCCGATTAGCCTCACAAATTGGGTCGGGCCTGGTCGGCGTGATGTATGTGCTTGATGAGCCATCAATTGGCCTGCATCAACGGGATAATCAACGCCTTCTGGATACGCTGTTTCATCTTCGAGATTTAGGCAATACTGTCGTTGTCGTTGAGCACGATGAAGAGGCTATTCGAAGTGCAGACTATGTGGTTGATATCGGTCCCGGCGCTGGGATCAATGGCGGCCGAATCGTGGCGCAAGGCTCTGTCGAACAGCTTTTGGAATCAACCGAATCGGTAACCGGACAATATCTTTCCGGTGCGCAAAAGATTGAAGGCCCAACCAAGCGAACGCAATCCGATCCGAAACGACAATTACGAATCATCGCAGCGGAAGGTAATAATCTTAAGCAGGTCTCGATCAACATACCCGTTGGCCTGTTGACTTGCGTTACGGGGGTATCCGGTTCTGGAAAATCAACCCTTATCAACGGCACACTATATCCCGCCATGGCGACCCATCTACACGCCAGTCGAAATCAGGCCGCTGCGCACGATCACATTGATGGGCTCGATCACTTCGACAAAGTAATCGATATCGACCAGAGTGCAATTGGACGGACCCCTCGCTCAAATCCGGCGACTTATACGGGCTTATTTACCCCCATTCGAGAACTTTTTGCAGGTACGCCTGAATCTCGAGCGAGAGGTTACAAGGTGGGGCGCTTTTCTTTCAATGTTCGCGGCGGGCGATGTGAGTCGTGTCAGGGCGACGGGCTCATTAAAGTGGAGATGCATTTCCTTCCGGATATCTATGTTCCCTGTGATACCTGCAAGGGTAAACGGTATAACCGGGAAACGCTTGATATTAGATATAAAGATAAAACAATTCATGAAGTACTGGATATGAGCGTGGCGGATGCGTGCGTTTTTTTTGACGCCATCCCTGTTATCAAGCGTAAGCTTGATACGCTGCTGGATGTTGGCCTTGGTTATATCCGCCTGGGGCAAAGCGCCACCACACTCTCGGGAGGAGAAGCCCAGCGCATAAAGCTTTCAAGAGAGCTCTCGAAACGGGCAACAGGACGGACGTTGTACATTCTTGATGAACCCACGACCGGATTGCACTTTCATGATATCAAACAATTATTGGTTGTTTTGCATCGACTAAGAGATCAAGGCAACACAATTCTCGTGATCGAGCATAACCTTGATGTCATCAAAACAGCGGACTGGATTATTGATCTTGGCCCTGAGGGCGGACAACGGGGAGGGGAGCTCGTGGCGGCCGGGACGCCGGAGGATGTTGCCAAAGTCGGGAAATCGTATACCGGTCAGTTCCTCAAGCCAGTCCTCGCCGACTCGTTGAAGTCCTCGCGACCGTAAAAAAAGAGCCTGCGAAAACCATTGAAAGCGATATTTTTGGTCTGACCATTTTACCAATTTCTACGTTTCTCTGGGTCTCGCTATGATAGTGTGACGTTCAAGATTTGGGCATCTGTTGGCCGAAGCAACGAGTTTCGTGGGCATGATCTACCCTACTCTTAACCCTACCTTACAACGGACTTGATCATGGTTGATTCAACGCTCCAAGAAGATCTCGACCCGCTAGAAACGCGTGAGTGGCAAGATGCGCTGAGTGCAGTGATTGCGGAGGAAGGTGAGGATCGAGCGCATTTCATTTTAGAAACCCTGATCGATCAAGCACGGCGCAGTGGGACCTATATCCCCTATCGATCGACAACCGCCTACCTGAATACGATACCGGTTGCTCACGAGCAAAGAAGCCCGGGCGACGCTTCGTTAGAATGGAGAATCCGCTCATTTGTCAGATGGAACGCGTTGGCAATGGTAATGAGAGCCAATCGCGAGAGCAGTGAACTTGGCGGGCACATCGCAAGTTTCGCATCAGCTGCGACGCTTTATGATGTCGGGTTTAATCACTTTTGGCGAGGCGCCGAAGCCGAGCACGGCGCCGACCTTGTATTCTTTCAGGGTCATTCTGCTCCCGGGATTTATGCGCGAGCGTATCTGGAGGGACGATTAACCGAAAAACAGCTCGAAGGCTTTCGCCAGGAAATTGAAGGTAACGGACTTTCGTCGTACCCGCACCCTTGGCTGATGCCAGACTTTTGGCAGTTTCCCACCGTATCGATGGGGCTTGGCCCCATTCAGGCCATCTATCAGGCACGATTTATGCGTTATCTTCAAAATCGTGAATTCATTCCCCAATCCGATCGGAAAGTCTGGGCCTTCATGGGTGATGGCGAAATGGATGAGCCAGAATCCACCGGCGCATTAGGTTTGGCAGGTCGCGAACAACTGGATAATTTAGTTTTCGTTATCAACTGCAACCTTCAGCGACTCGATGGCCCGGTACGCGGTAACGGTAAAATTATTCAAGAACTTGAGGGTCAATTCCGCGGCGCCGGCTGGAACGTCATCAAATTGGTCTGGGGCTCCTATTGGGACCCCCTGCTGGCGCGGGATAATAAAAACCTCCTCAAGCAAAGAATGGAAGAAGCGCTCGATGGCGAATATCAGGCATTCAAAAGCAAAGATGGCGCCTTTGTGCGAGAACATTTTTTTGGAAAATATCCGGAACTGGTTGAAATGGTCGCACACATGACCGATGCGGATATTTGGCGACTCAACCGTGGGGGTCATGATCCGCATAAGGTCTTTTCCGCTTATGCAGCTGCAGCGGCACATACCGGTCAACCCACCGTAATCCTGGCAAAAACAGTCAAGGGTTATGGAATGGGGGAAAGCGGAGAAGGACAAAATACCACGCACAGCCAGAAAAAAATGGCAGACGAATCACTTTTGGCTTTCCGAGATCGGTTTCGGATACCCCTAGAAGATGATGCCGTTCTTGCGTGTCAGTTTTACCATCCAGGTGACGACAGTCCAGAAATTAAATATCTGAAAGCGCGTCGGCAATCACTGGGCGGCAGCTTGCCTGCGCGGCGTGATGACGCTCCGACCCATCCCACTCCCCCGCTTTCTATTTTTGAATCCCAACTTTCAGGAACGGGTGAGCGAGAGGGATCAACGACGATGGGTTTCGTTCGACTTCTGAACGCCTTAACCCGCGATAAAGCCCTTGGCCGCTACGTGGTACCCATCGTTCCAGACGAATCAAGAACCTTTGGTATGGAAGGCATGTTTCGTCAGCTTGGAATCTACGCTCCTGATGGCCAACTTTATATTCCTGAGGATGCCGATCAGTTGATGTACTACCGTGAGGATAAAAAGGGTCAGGTCCTTCAGGAAGGCATTACGGAATCCGGCGCGATGTCGTCGTGGATTTCAGCTGCAACCGCATATAGTAATCATGGCATTCCGATGATTCCTTTTTATATTTTCTACTCGATGTTTGGTCTGCAGCGCGTTGGAGACCTTGCATGGGCTGCGGGTGACCAGCAAGCTCGGGGGTTTCTCATCGGCGGGACAGCGGGACGCACAACGCTCGCCGGTGAGGGGCTACAGCATCAGGATGGTCATAGTCTTTTAATGGCTGGAAGTATTCCAAATTGCGTATCTTATGACCCTGCTTTTAATTATGAACTTGCCGTCATCATCCATGATGGCATTCGCCGGATGATGACCGAAAAAGAAAATGTGTTTTTCTATATCACGGTAATGAATGAGAATTACACACATCCCGAGTTGCC
Source organism: Candidatus Thioglobus sp. (assembly GCA_004212795.1). GTDB lineage: Bacteria > Pseudomonadota > Gammaproteobacteria > Arenicellales > UBA868 > UBA868. Next base: position 9,383 of record SHBR01000041.1, on the reverse strand, counting down.
AAAAAATACGGAACAGGGCATTCTGAAAGGTATGTATCAAGTCGCAAAAGCGCCCAAAAGTCGAAAAGCAACGCCTCGCGCTCAATTGTTAGGTAGCGGTACGATTCTCAAGGAAGCCCTCGCAGCAGCCAAACTACTGGAAGCTGATTTTGGCGTCCTAGCGGATGTTTGGAGTGTCACCAGTTACAACGAACTCGCTCGCCAAGGTCGAGATGTCGAACGGTGGAATCGGCTCCATCCGGATGATCCGTCAAAAACGTCGTTTGTATTCGACCAGCTGGTCGAAAACGAGGGGCCGGTAATCGCGGCTAGCGATTACAACCGGGCTTATGCGGATCAAATCCGTGAATTTGTACCTAATCGGTATGTCGTTCTGGGCACAGATGGCTATGGCCGCAGTGGTACGCGAAAACAACTCCGAAACTTCTTCGAAGTTGATCGCAAACACATTGCGCTCGCGGCACTAACCGCACTGGTCGACGAAAACGCCATCCCGAAAACGACGCTGAGCGATGCCATTCAGCGCTATGAAATTGATCCCGACAAACCAAATCCAACGCTCGTCTAATTCTCAATACAATGACTTCTACGCAAGAAATTAAGGTCCCTGATATTGGTGATTTCGAGAGCGTCGATGTAATCGAAGTTCTCGTTAAACCGGGTGATCATATTTCTGCCGAAGATCCGCTGATTACATTAGAGAGCGACAAGGCGACAATGGATGTGCCCTCACCCAAGTCAGGCGTCGTCAAAGAGGTTCTGATCTCAATCGGCGATAAGGTTGCGCAAGGCAGTGTCGTTGCCGTCTTAAACTCGGACTCGAGCAGCGATACGGTTCCTGAGGATTCAGGGTCCACCCTTCCGGACACCAAAAATGCATCTGAATCGAAAACCAAACCATTAGAAGTTCAGCCGCATTCCGAATCTCTACCCACCCCAGCTGAAAAAAATCCTCCCGCTCCACAAAAAGAATCGTTTGTTAAGCCGGTCAACGCGAGTGTTCCGGAAACGCCCACAGACACCCGGCAGTCATCATTGCCGCTTCCTCACGCCAGTCCCGCTGTAAGACGATTTGCGCGCGAACTGGGCGTCGATTTGTCCCAGATCGAAGGTAGTGGACCACGCGAGCGCATTCTTAAAGACGATGTCCAGGGTTTTGTTAAGCATGCAATCTCAAACAACACAGGATCGCAAACCCATCTTCCAAAACATCCTGACATTGACTTTGCCAAATGGGGCGCAATTGATCTTCAGCCGCTCTCTCGGATCAAGAAAATCGCAGGAAAACACCTTCATCAGGCGTGGTCGAGCATCCCGCACGTCACCCATCATGATGAAACAGATGTCACAGATTTAGAGGCGTTCCGAAAAACTTTAAAAATTGAAAACGAAGGATCAGGCATTCGAATCACGCTTCTCGCCTTCATCATCAAGGCGGTCGTTAACGCACTCAAAACCTTCCCGACATTCAATGCGTCACTCTCGACCAATGGTGAAAATTTAATCTTAAAAAATTATTTTAATATTGGTGTTGCGGTTGACACTGTCGACGGGCTTGTTGTCCCCGTCATTCAAAAAGTTGATCAGAAAGGTGTGCTTGAAATTGCGCAATCGCTTGGGGATGTCAGCGAACGTGCCCGATCTGGAAAACTGAACCCCAATGAAATGCAAGGCGGATGCTTCAGTATTTCAAGCCTTGGCGGCATTGGCGGCATGTCTTTTACGCCAATCGTCAACATGCCCGAAGTTGCGATTCTGGGTCTCACGAAAGCGAGGATAAAACCGGTCTGGGACGGGACTGAATTTCGCCCACGGTTGATGTTGCCGTTAGATCTTTCGTACGATCATCGAGTCATCGACGGCGCAGAAGCTGCCCGTTTTACTGCCCACCTGATCCAAGTGCTCGAAGACCCACGCCGTTTGTTGTTATAGGATCTCGCGGCGAATCGTCTCGTGAAAAAATCTCTTTACACCATTGAACTGCCTGATATCGGGGACTTTGAGAGTGTTGAAATCGTCGAAGTACTTGTTGCGCCAGGGGACCCTATCGAAATCGAGTCTCCCCTGATCACCCTTGAAAGCGACAAGGCAACGATGGATATTCCGTCGCCAGTCGCCGGTCAGATTTCAGAATTATTAGTCGCGACCGGTCAAAAAGTATCTCAGGGCGATGTGGTTGCAACCGTTTCAATTCAGGTGAACTCAGAAACAGACCTTGAGATGCCTCCGCCTGACCCCAGCGGACCTGCCGGCACAGTAGATTCGCTGCCACCACAAGATTCTAAAAAACAAAACGTAAATAAGGCGGACAAAATACCTCGGTTCGATGTTGTCGTTCTGGGTTCCGGCCCGGGAGGATATACGGCCGCTTTTCGCGCAGCAGATCTAGGCCTAAGCGTTGCACTCATCGAACGTTATCCAAATCTGGGTGGGGTCTGTCTCAACGTCGGCTGCATTCCCTCGAAAGCATTACTTCATGCCGCCCGGGTTATTGAAGAAACTCGAGAAATGAGTCCAAACGGTATCAGTTTTGGTGAGCCCAAAATAGATATTCGGAAACTTTGTGATTGGAAAAAAGGCGTAGTGGAGCAATTAACTGAAGGACTCGCCGCTCTGGCAAAAAAACGTAACGTAACCATTTTTAACGGAACGGGCGCCTTTCGCTCCGATCATGAAATTGTGGTCACAAAGGATGCCAACGAACTGATTCTTCAGTTTGAGAAAGCCATCATCTCGACGGGGTCTGAACCGATTCGTTTACCGGGTATTCCAAGTGATCCCCGAATTCTTGACTCAACAGCAGCGCTCAGCCTGCAGTCAATCCCTGAGCGACTCCTCGTCATTGGTGGTGGCATTATCGGGCTCGAGATGGCTACAGTTTATCGGGCACTGGGAAGCGCTGTGAGTATTGTCGAGATGGCCTCGCAACTCATGCCGGGAACCGACCCTGATCTTGTCCGTCCGCTTGCAAAAAGACTCAAGAGCCAATGTAACGATATCTTCCTGAATACTCAAGTCACTCAAGTCGATGCAGGCCCGGCTGAATTAGTCGCTCATTTTGAGGGTGATCGTGTGCCCGCGTCAGCCGCTTTTGATGCCATTCTTATCGCCGTGGGTAGAACACCCAATGGCAACAAGGTAAGGGCGGAAAACGCAGGCGTACACCCTGACGCGCAAGGCTTTCTTTCAGTTGACCATCAACAGCGCACCAATCAGCCTCATATTTTTGCGATTGGTGATGTTGTGGGTCAGCCAATGCTCGCGCATAAAGCAACACATGAAGGCAAAGTGGCTGCGGAGGTTGCGGCGGGTCAGAAAACCGCTTTTGACGCACGGGTCATTCCATCTGTCGCCTATACAGATCCGGAGGTTGCATGGGTAGGGCTAACCGAGAGTCAAGCGAAAGCGCAAAACATTGCTTACGAGAAAAGCATTTTTCCATGGGCGGCAAGCGGGCGCGCACTCGCTCTGGCGAGAAGTGAAGGCTTTACAAAACTACTGTTTGACCCTCAATCAAACCGAATCCTCGGCGGGGGAATTGCGGGCACCAATGCCGGAGACTTAATAGCGGAAATTGGATTGGCAATCGAAATGAACTGCGTTGCCCAGGATATCGGGCTCACTATTCATCCTCATCCCACCCTATCGGAGACCGTCGGTCTTGCTGCTGAAACATTTGAAGGGACTATTACCGATCTATATGCGCCCAAAAAGCGTTAACTGAATCTCAATCAAGCATAAATGCGGTCATCCTTGAATTTTAAAGAAATAGGATCAGGGCCGCCGCTCATTATCCTTCATGGTCTTTTTGGCTCGGCGATGAACTGGCGACGAATCGGTGACGCGCTTAAAAGTCATTGGCGAGTTGTCATGCCAGACCTTCCAAATCATGGTAGTTCGCCGTGGACTGACGATATGAGCTATCCCGCTCAGGCAGAAGCCCTCAAAAAATTTATCATACGTCATGATCTAGCGAATCCTTCCATCGTCGGGCATAGCATGGGGGGTAAAGTCGCCATGGCGCTGGCGCTTTCGGGACAATGCCTGATTAACCGACTGGTCGTCGTAGATATTGCGCCAGTGAGTTATCAGCACTCCCACTTCGAACTGATTCAGGCGATGCAGACACTCCCTCTGGCCCGGATCTCGACTCGGCAGGACGCCGACCAACTTCTTGCGCCCGCTATACCGGCATCCAAACTACGACAGTTTCTACTTCAGAATCTCATCATCGAGAACAGACAAGCTCGCTGGCGGATCAATCTTCCTGCTATTGAAAAGCAGATGACGCTTTTGACAGGGTTCCCGTTTAAGGAAGAAAATTTCGATGCGCCTACTCTATTTCTTTGTGGAAGCCAATCAGATTACGTGTCCGTGGTAGACCTTCCGATAATTAAAAGATTTTTTCCACAAGCCGTGACCCAGAGTATTGATAATGCCAGTCATTGGCTACACGTGGAGCGACCCGATGAAGTCGCTACTGCGATCCAGGGGTTTTTCGAAGAATCGACTGAATCGACGATTTAGGATTGCTCGCGAATCGCGCAAAAATTTTCGGTAACCTTGAGGGTGCCTGAGGGGCGTGGTATATGAGTCACTGTGAAACCATTTTTTTTAAAAATTGCTGACAGCCTGTCGTCTTTGATTTGTCCTGTTGGTATGATTTCTGCCTCAAATATGATGAGTCTCGTCTCAGGCGCATTCAATATCTTGTCTGCGCCATTAAGAACCGGGAATTCCCATCCTTCTACGTCAATCTTTATGACAGTCGGTCGAATCTCATAGCGGCAACAGAAATCATTGAGAGAGCCCACTTTAACCCTTAATCGGCCGACGACTTCCCGATAAGGCCAATCTCCGAACCCGCTCTCTCCCGCGTCACTTCCCCGGATTAAGTCCTGATAACCCTCACGGTCAGATAGTCCAAGCTGGGCAATTCTCCATCGAGATGGATCCCAGTCATTAATTGCAAACTGTCGTCGCATTACGTTACAGGTATCGGGATCCGGTTCAAATGCAATAACCCTCGAGACACCGCAAGCCAGAGCCAATGCGCTGAAATAACCGGCGTTCGCTCCGATATCGAAAAAAATATCCGAGGCGCCTAATTTCGCTTTCAGAAGAGTGGTGACCTCAAGTTCATGGACACGATTGCAGAGTAAATTACGTTGCAACCAATCTCTTTGATCGCACGAAAACAGGAATCCTGGAATTGTTCGAACAAGTATATTTCTACGACCGAATATTTTTTCGATCCAACTCAAACGGCGCGCTTTGCCGATTGGAAATCCGGGACGGAAATATAGTTTCCGAAGCAAATATCCCAAACCAAAAGAGTAGACTTTTGAATTCAACGTAAAAATTAATCAGGCTCGAGGAGGTACCGATAGCGAATTAGGCTTGCTCTAGTTCGATCAGTGTTCCGCAAAAATCTGCAGGATGCAAAAAAAGTACCGGCTTTCCATGGGCGCCTATTCCCGGTTCTCCTGAGCCCAGCACACGTGCACCGTTTTCAATCATTTGATCTTTTGCTTTAGAAATATCCTGAACTTCATAGCAGACATGGTGCATACCCCCAGCGGGATGTTTCTCCAAAAAACGAGCAACCGGAGAGTTCGCGCCTAACGGGTGCAAGAGTTCAATTCGTGTATTCGCTAAATCAACAAATACCGTCGTAACACCATGCTCATCAAGTCGCAGCGGCTCGGATACCTGCGCTCCTAGGGTGTCACGATACAAAGCCGTTGCCGCGTCAAGGTCTGGAACGACAATAGCAATATGATTCAATCTTCCAATCATGGCGCCTCTCTGTTCTCTTTTAGAAAACTCTGGAGTAGTTGTTTGGCAGCAAAACTTGGCGTGAGTTGCCGTTTGGCGACCTGATCACTGGCCTGATTCACTCGCACCAACACCTCAGGGTCTGCCATAAACTCATCAAATAAACCGTCGTGAAGCGCTTGCATAAGCGCACTTTTCAGCTGATGTTTCCGACGTGATTCCAGTTCATTATTTAACATTAATACATCATGGCATCGGTTAATCTCTGTCGTTGCCTGATCGATGCCAATATCATGTAATGCAGATGTTGCAATAACCGGAACCGTCCAACCTGGAATTCTGGGCTGCATTAGACCCGTTCCCGCCAGACTTTCACCGACTGCTCGGTGGGCTGCATCTACGAGATCACCGTCGCACTTAGTCACGAAAATCAAATCCGCAAGCTCCATAACGCCTCGCTTGATACCCTGTAGTTCGTCCCCCGCTGCCGGTGCCAAGAGTAAAATAAAAATATCGGTTAGTTGCGCAACCCGTAATTCTGATTGACCCACACCAACCGTTTCAACTATCACACGATTAAAGCCGCAAGCCTCACAAAGCATGACGGCCTCACGCGTAAAACGGCCCACACCACCTTCAACCCCTGATGAAGGAGACGGTCGCACAAAAGCGTGATCACTCGAAGACAAGATCGGCATTCTGGTTTTATCTCCCAAAATGGAGCCGCCACTAAGTTGAGAGCTGGGATCAACGGTCAGAACAGCGACGTCTTCGCCGCCCTCTATCAATTTGCCGCCCAAGCGCTCGATTAAAGTCGACTTTCCAGCCCCAGGAGGACCTGTAATCCCAATACGAAGCGTCTCACTCCGAGCAACCGGAATGATTGACAAGAGTTCTCGCGCAATTTCCTGATGATCAGGTCTCGCGGATTCAACAAGAGTAATCGCTTGGGACAGCGCGCGACGATCCCCTCGCTCTAATGCTTTAGCGAAACTGGCTGGCGATTTCAATCCTGCCCCACCTTTTCCAATCTAGCGATACATTGATCAACCACAAGTGCATCTCCGACTGACGCCTCGATGCTTGCAATCTTGCCATCGCGCTGCGCCCTGATGATGTTCTCCATTTTCATCGCCTCAATGATCGCAATCTCGTCACCAGTTTTAATTTCACTACCCGCATCGACGTTAAGAGACACTAATAGTCCAGGCATAGGAGATAGTACAAGATGAGAGAGGTCAGGTTGCGCCTTCTCAGGCATCAGCGAAAAAACACCTGCACTTGAGGCTTCCAGTACCAAAACCCTAATTTGACTGCCGGCGTGAAAAATCTGGTAAGAAGCGCCCGTCTTCAGAAGTTGAAGGCTACCCTCCACACCGTCCACATCAAAATCAACGCGTCGTTTAAATGGAGCGCTTTTAATCGACACGGTTACCACAGCGCCATCCAGCATTACAGACCAATGCCCTGAACGTTCCTCAACTTCTATCCTCAGCTGTTTATTTTTGAGTTGGAGGTATCGGATTGACCGCCCGGATATTTCCGCACTTGACTCCAAGCGTGTCCAAATTTCATGAATAACGGCAAGCACGGCTAAAGATCGATGTTGAGCATCGTCTGATTCCGGGACACCTGAGAACCCATCAGGATACTCCTCATCAATAAAGGCAGTCGTAATAGATCCTTCCCGAAACCGTTTCTTAGCGACCAGTGAAGCCAAAAAAGAAATGTTGCTTTCGATGCCATCAATCTCAAATCGGTCCAAAGCAAGACTCATTGCATCCGCCGCTGAATCTCGATCGCGCCCAAATGTCACTAACTTAGCAACCATCGGATCATAATGAAGGGATACCTCGGCGCCCTCAAAAAGCCCTGTATCCACCCGTACCTGATCAGATGCTTCGGGTGGTCGGAATCGTTTTGCCCGGCCGGAGGAAGGCAAAAACCCGCGAAGCGGATCCTCGGCATAAATCCGGGACTCCATCGACCAACCGTTGATCTGAACATCCTGCTGTTTAAGGACAAGCTTTTCACCCGCTGCAATCCTGAGCATCCACTCCACAAGATCGACACCGGTAATTTTTTCGGTCACCGGATGCTCAACCTGAAGTCGGGTATTCATCTCCAAAAAATAGAAGTTTCTTTCAGCATCGACAATGAACTCAACCGTCCCTGCCGAAACATAACCAACAGCTCGGGCAAGCGCGACAGCCTGCTCACCCATCACCTGTCGCAATGCTTCATCCACAAAACAAGATGGTGCTTCCTCTAGTACCTTTTGATGCCTCCGCTGAATAGAACACTCTCTTTCATTGAGATGGATAATGTTTCCAAACTGATCTGCGAGAATCTGTAGCTCAATATGCCGTGGCTCATTGATGAACTTTTCGATAAATATTCGATCATCACCAAAACTCGATTGCGCCTCGCTTGTCGCACGATTGAACCCGTCCCGACACTCATCTGCAGTGTGGGCAATACGCATCCCTTTTCCACCACCGCCGGCGCTGGCCTTAAGCATCACAGGATAGCCAATCTGTTCCGCGTAACCAACGGCCTCTTCAGCATCGTTAATGACCGTATTTATCCCTGGAATTGTCGACACACCCGATGAATCGGCGAGCTTTTTGGAGGCAATCTTGTCGCCCATAATTTCGATTGCATTACTCGGAGGACCGACGAAGATAACGCCTTGCGCTTCAAGCGCCGCCGCGAAAAACGGGTTCTCGGACAAGAATCCATATCCTGGGTGAACCGCTTGTGCGCCTGTTGTCTTGCATGCCTCAGTGATCCTATCGATAAGGAGATAACTTTGACTTGATGGCGCAGGTCCTATGAAGACCGCTTCATCAGCCATCGAGACATGAAGTGCGTCTCGATCGGCTTCCGAGAAAACGGCAACCGTTGAAATTCCCATTTGGCGCGCTGAGCGAATCACACGGCAAGCGATCTCGCCTCGATTGGCAATCAGTAATTTTTCAAACATAGCAAATATCTAAACGCGAATTAAAAATAAAAAGTTAAGGTGAGCTTAATGCCTGTTCATCCCATTGAATCGTTTTGATCATTTTCTGCTAAATTTGCCCAGAGCGTCTGATGCATCAATTCAAGCTCCTCCGGCGTATTCGCGTTCAAAAACATATCGGGACAATCAGAAAAATCAGTCACACACCATTTCGTTTGATCAAGCCAAAGATCAATTTTGCGTTGATTCGACTCAAGAAATTGAAAGAGTCCCTCCTGCAATCGGCAATTGATCAAAATAAAAACGGGTTGCAGGCGGTTGCCGTCATGGGCAACGACGGCATCAACGGATTGCTCGGACATAGTAGCAATCATTCTCGCCACATAATCCTCAGCAAGAAAAGGAGAATCACACGGCGCAGTAACGACCCATTGGTTTTTTGCCTGTTGGAGTCCGGCGACAAAACCCGCCAAAGGGCCAACAAAACCGTCTATGCTGTCTGAAATGACCGAGGCCCCTAATTTTTCGTACTGGGCTTGGTTGCGATTTGCGCTGATGAGTAATTCGTCCACCTGAGGTGCCAGGCGCTCCAGCCCCCAAGCGGCCAACGGCCTTCCATTGAGCGGCAAAAGACCCTTAT
>SHBR01000040.1 GCA_004212795.1 Candidatus Thioglobus sp. | reverse complement strand
TAAAGACTCATTTGCCCTTTTAGACATTCTGATGCAGCTCAAGGAAAAAGCACCTGTCTCTTTCTCGCTGCATGCCGTTCATCTTGATCAAAATCAGCCCAATTTTCCGGTCGAGACCATTCGTAGATATCTTAGTGAAAAAAATATTTCTTACGACATCATCGACGAGGACACCTACAGCATTGTGAAACGGGTGATTCCCGAAGGTAAAACGATGTGCGGCCTATGTTCACGACTGAGACGCGGCATTCTGTATCGATACGCTATCGAACACGGGGTAACACGTATCGCGTTAGGTCATCACAGTGATGACATGATGGAAACGCTTTTCTTAAATATGTTTCATGGTGGCCAATTAAAATCAATGCCGCCAAAACTGTTAAGCGACGATCGTAAAAATATTGTCATTAGACCATTGGCCTACTGTCGTGAAAAGGATATCGCTCGATTCGCCGAGATGCGCCAATATCCCATTATCCCTTGCAATCTGTGCGGCTCTCAACAGCATTTACAGCGACAATCAATTAAGGCCATGCTTGCAGAGTGGGAAAAATCTAATCCGGGGCGTATCGCGAGCATCTTTCGAAGTTTGACCTGTGTCGCGCCGAGTCAACTTGCGGATCGCGCCCTTTTCGATTTCCAGGGACTTGAGGAAAAGTCAATTCAGCCTGCCATCAAATGGCTGCCGGAAAAAGGGGATGCAATAAATTCGGGATCACATGCATCGCCAAGCAATATATCACTTTAGAGAATCGTTAATTATGAACGCTGATGTCTTCAATCCGGGCTTACTCAGTTTTTTAGATCAATCCCCATCGCCCTTTCATGCAACCCGGCGCCTCGCATCAAGTCTTTCAGATGCCGGCTTCTCCGAAACTGAGTCGTTATCACCAGTATCAGAAAATCGGATCGACAAAGCGTTTATCACCCGGAATGATTCGTCACTGATTGCAATCCGGTCGGGCTCAAAACCCATCACGGAGAGCGGCGTCCGAATCGTAGGGGCGCATACCGATAGTCCGTGCCTACGAATCAAGCCTATCCCAGATATCAGACGCTCTGGCAAATTGCAGCTCGGTGTTGAAATTTACGGTGGGGTCCTTCTCGCACCATGGTTCGATCGCGATCTCTCGATTGCGGGGCGCATTAATGGAAAAACATCGAATGGTCTTCGAGTGAGTCGTTTAATCGACTTCCGGCGCGCCATCGCGACCATTCCCAGCCTCGCCATTCATTTAAATCGGGAAGTCCATAAAAATCGAACCATTAATCCCCAGCAGGAACTAGTGCCTATCTTATGTGATCTTCCTGATGGCTCGGAAGAAGGGTTTCTGTCGATCGTTTGCGAGCAAGCAAACCGTCAATACCCCGATGATGCAATCGAACATGTTTCTGATTTTGAGTTGTACTGTTACGACACTCAGCCCGCTTCAAGGGTTGGCCTGCATGGCGACTATCTTGCCAGCGCGAGATTAGATAACCTTCTAAGTTGCTTTGCCGGCCTGCGTGCGATAGTTGAAGCCGATTCGGATGAAACCATAATTCTGGTCTGCAATGACCATGAAGAAGTTGGCAGCGTTTCGGCAGTCGGGGCACAAGGTCCGTTTCTGCGGCAGACTCTAGAAGCGTTAAGCGGCGGCGGTGCGCATTTGACGCGCGTCTTATCGAAATCGCGTCTTATCTCGGCGGATAATGCCCATGCCGTTCATCCTAACTATGAAAACAAGCACGATGCTGAGCATAAGCCCATGCTCAACGGAGGCCCGGTGATCAAGTACAACGCGAATCAGCGCTATGCTACGACCAGCACCACTGCTGGCATGTTTCGCGACCTGTGCGCAAGCGCCGAGGTTCCTGTTCAATCGATTGCAATGCGCAGCGATATGGGATGTGGCAGCACCATTGGACCGATCACCTCAGCGGTTATTGGGATTGACACGGTAGATGTTGGGGCACCCCAACTGGCCATGCACTCTCCGAGAGAGCTGACCGGATGGCAGGACCCTTTTTTACTATACCGATCCCTTCTTGCGTTTTTTAACGCTGAAGCGCTGTAGCGGTCTCACACCCTTAAAGAAAAACCGGGCAATACGGCCCGGTCTTTCTAACTTCTAAATAGGCGCCAAAAAGCGTCCTTACTATTCAGATTCGCTCACCATAAAATCGACTGCTGCTTTCACATCGTCATCGCTGAAATGTGCGAACCCACCTTTCGGAGGCATATATCCTGAAGCGCCCTGATACCCCACGATGGCGTGCTCGTAAAGAAGCTCAGATCCTTGGGCAATCCGATCTGTCCAGGCCTCTTTATCACCCACTCGTGGAGCGCCAGCGACGCCCGCAGCGTGGCACGCCATACAACCACTGTTGTAAACAGTTGCTCCGTCGGCCAAAACACCTAGCGAAACTAATCCCAAAGCGGATACTAAGAAAATACTTACGAACTTCAACACGGCGACACTCCTTATTTAATTAACAAGTTTTATCAAGAAACAACCACAACACTACCAAAACATATCTTTATGACCAACCGACTACCTCCATAGTTTAAAGTTCTCGGGTGGAAAAAAAATCAAGATCTGGAAAACGTTCTTCCGCCAGCCGTAAATTAGCGGAATTCGGCGCAAGGTAAGTCAGCGCACCCGATGAGTCAATCGCAAGATTCTGCGGTGATTTACGCTTGATTTCCTCGAGCTGGCTCGAATCATCGCCCAAAATCCAACGAACGGTAACCACCGGTACGGCCTCAAAAGCGCAATCGACGCCGTACTCGTTTTTCAACCGGTGAGCCACAACATCGAACTGCAGTATCCCAATAGCGCCCAGAACGAGATCGTTGCTCATCAAGGGTCGAAATACCTGCGTCGCGCCTTCCTCACTTAATTGATCCAGGCCTTTATTGAGTGCTTTTGCTCTCAGCGGATCTGTCAACCGAACCCGTCGAAAGAGTTCAGGTGCAAAACTAGGAATACCCAGAAATTTTAGAGACTCGCCTGAAGTGAACGCATCACCAATCTGAATAGTGCCGTGGTTATGAAGGCCAATAATGTCCCCGGCGACCGCTTTACCGACAGATTCTCGGCGAGAAGCTAGAAACGTAATGGCATTATGAAGCTGAAGATCTCGTTCTGCCCTAACATGCCGCACCTTAAGCCCCTTCGAATACCCGCCTGAAGTCACACGAACAAAAGCAACACGATCGTGATGCGAAGGATCCATGTTGGCTTGAATCTTAAAAACGAAGCCGGAAAATTTTTCCTCTAATGCCTCTACAGTTCGACTCTCCGTTTCTCTCGGCAATGGTGATGGCGCATGATCGACAAATGCGTCAATCAATTCATCTGTTCCCTCATGATTAAGAGCAGACCCAAAAAAAACAGGAGTCAGCTTTCCCTTTAGATAGGCTTGATGATCAAAACTGTGGGAAGCACCTGTCAAAAGTTCAATCTCATCACGAAGCGCACTCGAATCCTCTCCGAGAAGGTCGTGCAACTCAGGATTATCTAACCCTTGAAAAATGCGTGCCGGACTTCCGCCAGATGCAGAGCGGTCAAACAGAGATACACGATCCTCATTAATCTGATACACGCCCTTAAAATGTCGACCGGATCCAATGGGCCAAGTCATCGGTGCGCATTGGATCCCAAGCACCGATTCAACCTCATCAAGAAGTTCCACTGGATCCCGACCTTCTCTATCCATCTTATTTACGAACGTGATAATTGGCGTATCACGCAGTCGGCAGACATCCATTAATTTAATTGTCCGTTCCTCAACACCTTTGGCGGCGTCGATCACCATAAGAGCGGAGTCAACAGCGGTAAGCGTTCGATAGGTATCTTCCGAAAAGTCTGCGTGACCTGGCGTATCAAGCAGATTAAGAACGAAGCCCCGGTATTCAAACTGCATCACAGAAGAAGTGACAGAGATCCCTCGTTCTTTCTCAAGCTTCATCCAGTCAGACGTTGCGTAGCGACCTGTCTTGCGAGCACGCACGGTTCCCGCCTCCTGAATAGCACCCCCGTAATGGAGAAACTTTTCCGTGAGCGTCGTCTTTCCGGCATCCGGATGGGAAATAATGGCAAAGGTTCGTCGGCGACGAACCTCATCAAGGTGTTCTGACATCAATTTAGATTTCTGTATCTCTTCAAGCGCGTGATTTATTCGAAACCGTCGCGGTCGTCTGGCTCGTCTCGTTCGTCTCTTGGGCCCAAAGAAAGACTCATTGCTGGCGCAAAAGGAAGTGGTATCTGTGGATTGTAACGCTCAAAGTCGATCAAGCGCCGACGGCGAATCCGGACAACTCGGTAACGTGTGCTCCAGCGACGCCGATTCACTATAGATATTCTCTTAAATGACTCCAACCTCTATTCTAGCGACTCATATTTTCAATGTGAATGCTGAATCGTCAGACATTACAAAATAGAACGAATGAATCACTAAAAAATACCGCGGTAGTCATATTCCCACAAACTCTAACCCTGATTAATTCGCATTCGGAAAAAACAATTGCTGGCCATCAAGGGTGTAGTTCGCAATAGCCGTTTGCCCTTTTTTACCAAGCATCCAATCGATGAAAATTTGGCCATCTTTAGCGTTCACATGGGGATGCCGTGAAGGATTGACTAGAATTATCCCGTACTGATTAAAAAGTTCCTGATCGTTATCGAACAACACTTTGAAACCTAGCTTATTTCCAAAACTAATCCAGGTGGCGCGATCGGTCATCGCATAAGCATTCATACCCACCGCGACATTTAGCGTTGCACCCATCCCGGAACCGGTCTCCCGATACCAATCACCACTTGATGTCGTCGGGTTAATACCGGCTGATGCCCACAGCTGCCTCTCTTTCTTATGAGTACCCGAGTTGTCACCCCTCGATGCAAACAGCGTCCTTCCTGAGCTAATACGAATTAACACATCAACCGCGCTCGTCGCGTCTGAAAGGCGGGCCGGATCATTATCTGGGCCCACAAAAATGAAATCGTTGTACATCAAATCAAACCGGTCCACACCCCATCCATCGGCGACGAACTTTTCTTCGGCCGACTTGGCATGCACCAACAACACATCACCATCACCTCTAATGGCATTTTTTATCGCTTGCCCGGTCCCAACGGCCACAACGTTAACCCGAATTCCCGTTTGTTTCTCAAACTGCGGCAAAATAGAGTCATACAATCCCGAGTTTGCGGTTGAAGTAGTTGACTGAACCACAATAACCGGATCTGCCATGCTCATAACATTTATCCCACAGAACAGAACTAAAATTCCCGAAATCAGTTTAAACATTTTTCCGATACGTATTATTACTGCTTAACATTGATCTGACCGGCGCCATTATCCAAGCCCACACTATCTCGAGAACATTTTGCTTGTTATGGAATGATTATTTGAGGGCCGAATCAAGGCAATTAGAAGATTAACGCTAAACGCAATCAGCATCAGAACAACACCCAGGGCCATCGCCAACTCAAGATCACCTTTTGAAGTTTCCAAAGCGATTGCGGTCGTCATGACTCGAGTGAGATGATCAATATTACCGCCCACGATCATTACCGCCCCCACTTCAGAAATGGCTCGACCAAAACCGGCCAAACAAACCGTGACGAGACTAAATCTTGCTTCCCATAAAAAAGTGAGCACTTTGGGAAGTCGTTTAATGCCGAGGGATAGAAAATACTCACGATATTGGGAATCTAATTCTTCTATGGTTTGTCTTGTAAGCGAGACCACAATCGGTGTGATAAGCAGCACCTGCGCGATCACCATCGCTGAAGGAGTATAAAGAAGCCCTAACACGCCAAGTGGTCCTGAGCGGGAGAGTGCGAGATAAACAATCAGTCCCACCACGACAGGCGGCATACCCATAAAAGAATTAATCACAACTGTGAGACCAAACCGGCCGGGGAAGCGACCGATCGCAAGCGCCGCGCCGAGCGGCAACCCCAAAATCAGCGCAAAAGTGACCGCAACCAGACTCACTTTCAAGGAAAGTGAAACAATTTCAAGGAGATCTGGATCCAGCCCAACAATCAGCCCGAAAGCCAACCCAAATGAATCTGATAACGCCTGCATTAGTGCATCCGCATGAATTTAAGAACCCGAAAAAAATGTCGTCCAATCATAACGTTACCCGGACAATTATGATCAATTACCTTTAATCTCAAATCTGCTCTGATTCAGTGGTCAATTCACCGAACAGATCATATTCATCGCTGTCCGTTATTTTTATGGATACCTGATCCCCGGCCTTTACGTCTAGACTTGGATTAATCCGAATAACCCCGTCGACTTCTGGAGATTCAGCATAACTTCTGGCAATGATTTCGGCTGGCGTCACTTCATCGATAACTGCGGCGCAGGTAGTGCCTACCCTCAGTTGCAAACGTTCTGAAGAAATACGCGCTTGAGTCGCCATTAACACTTCACGTCTTTCTTCAGCAAGATCCGGGTCAACAGGATTAGCGAGTTTGTTCGCGACTGCACCTTCAACGGGAGAATAGCTAAAACAGCCCACCCGATCGAGCTTGGCATTTTGTAGAAATTCGAGCAAGTGTTGGAAGTCTTCATCTGTCTCACCTGGGAATCCAACAATAAACGTACTCCGAATTGCGATATCTGGACATAGCGCTCGCCAACCTCTAACCCTTTCGAGATTATCTTCTCCGCTCGCGGGGCGTTTCATTTGACGGAGTACTTTGGGACTTGAATGCTGAAACGGAACATCAAGATAAGGCAGTATCAAACCGTCCGACATTAGCTCAACCAGTCGATCAACACTTCGGTAGGGATACACATAGTGAAGCCGAACCCACATATCAATCTCTGCGAGGGCCTCTGATAGCTGAACAATATTTGGCCGAAGCGCCTTCCCCAGCAAGAGATCGGCATCTCCCTTTAAGTCAATGCCATAAGCACTTGTGTCTTGCGAGACAACGAGGAGTTCTCGCACGCCTGCTTCCCGCAAACTAGCCGCTTCTTCAACAATGTCGCGCGGCGAGCGACTCGCAAGGCGACCACGCATCGAAGGAATGATGCAAAAACTACATTTATGATTGCAGCCCTCGGAGATCTTCAAATACGCGTAATGTCGAGGTGTCAGTTTGATTCCACCCGGAGGCAATAAGTGATAAAACGGCGCATGAATTGGCGGCACAGCTTCGTGGATCGCAGCGAGAACAGCATCTTTATCGTGCGGTCCGGTAACCGCTAATAGACTGGGAAACTTCTTCTTAAGCATATCCGAGCGAGCACCAAGGCACCCTGTCACTATGACCTGACCGTTAGTGCCAACCGCTTCTTCAATGACCG
This sequence comes from Candidatus Thioglobus sp., assembly GCA_004212795.1. Taxonomy (GTDB): domain Bacteria; phylum Pseudomonadota; class Gammaproteobacteria; order Arenicellales; family UBA868; genus UBA868. The sequence continues at coordinate 13,626 of SHBR01000040.1, read as the reverse complement.
CGAGTGACTCCTCAACTGCCGACTCAATAAACCCACAAGTATTCACAACGACAACATCTGCCTGGTCATATTGATCGCTAAATTCATAGCCCTCTGCTCTTAACTCGGTCAGAATCCTTTCCGAATCAACCGTTGCCTTCGCGCAACCCAAGCTTACAAAGCCGATACTTCCCTGACTCACAACGTTCTTCCCATTATGTCTCTATCCGAGGTATTCACGGCGTAGTCCAGTTTTTTGCAATAGGGTCGTAGCAATTTCTTCCACTGAAATGCCCGAGGTGTCGGCCATCAGAATGCCGCAATGTCTGAATAGGTCTTCAGCTCGCCTAACCTCTACCTGACACTGATCAAGCCTCGCATATTCACTATCCGGGCGACGTTTTTGACGGATTTCATGCAGTCGCCTTGCATCAATCGTAAGTCCTACCAGTCGATCACGATACGCATCAAGGGTCGAAGGCAATCCGTCATCCAGATAATCGTCTTCAGTCAGCGGATAGTTCGCGCAGTAAAGTCCAAAGTGCATAGCAAGATATACACAAGTTGGCGTTTTGCCGCTTCGAGACACGCCGACCAAAATGAGGTCTGCCTGATCGTAGGCATCTGGATTTACACCATCGTCACAATCCATCGCAAAGTGTATAGCGTCAATTCTCGAGTTGTAGCGTCCCTGATCGACCACCCCATGACTGAAACCTGCTTGCCAGCTGGGCATCAAGTTCATTTCGCGGGAGAGAATGCCTAGAAACGAGCTGAAGACATCAATCACCAGGGCGTCCGCTTGCTCTATCCTTTTTCGGTAATCAGCGTTTACAAATGTAACAAATACGATCGGGCGCGATCCATCTGGCTCTTGAATCATATTTATTTGGCTAATTGCTTCATTCAATTTATGATCCGAGTCAACGAATGGCAAAACGGTGGTCATAAAATGAACCTGCGGGAACTGGGTGAGCAAAGTCTGCGCCAGCTCCTCCGCAGTCAATCCCGTTCGATCCGAGACAATAAAAACTGATCGTTTTGCTAAAGCCATGGTTGCGTATCCAAAACCGATTTAAGTACACCAGCATAAATGAGTAAAAACAAAGTCATATTCCACATACCCCAATTGTCTATGAATAAGCATTATGAATAAAGAGCAACGCGTTCACTGGTTCTCCGATCTTGGCATTAAGGATGTCGGGCTTGTCGGGGGTAAAAATGCTTCTCTCGGGGAAATGATAAGCCAATTGACTGGTGCGGGCATCAGCGTCCCCGACGGATTTGCAACCACTGCTGAAGCGTTCACAGAGTTTCTTCACCACAATCAGCTGTCTGAACACATAAACGCGCGTCTGGGGGGACTGGACGTTGACGATGTCACTGAACTAAAAAAAGTCGGGGAAGCGATTCGATCCGAGATCATCAAAGCGACTCTCCCCTTAGCACTTGAAAAAGAGATTAGCACCCAATACCTCAAACTGGGAAGCAATACTGCGGTAGCCGTTCGATCATCGGCCACCGCAGAAGATCTCCCGGAAGCTTCATTTGCAGGACAACAAGAAAGCTTCCTTAATGTCCGTGGAATCGACAATGTCCTGAAAGCTGTGCGCGAAGTATTTGCTTCACTCTTTAACGATCGAGCGATTGCCTATCGCGTCCATCAAGGCTTCAACCATGCTGATGTTGCGATCTCTGCTGGTATCCAACGCATGGCGCGAACTGATATTGGTGCGAGCGGTGTTGCATTTACACTCGATACGGAATCCGGTTTTTCGGATGCCGTTTTCATTACCTCGAGCGTAGGCCTCGGCGAATGCGTGGTGCAAGGTGCTGTTAATCCAGATGAATTCTATGTCCACAAGCCAACCTTACTATCCGGTCGACCCGCAATTCTACGCCGCCACCTCGGTAGCAAACTCGTCAAAATGATCTACGCTGAACCGGACGAGGATCCTCCAGTCAAAACCGTAGATACCGCAATCGAAGAACAGCAGAGGTTCTCACTTTCAGATAGCCAAATTACATCTTTGGCAAAAATGGCGGCAACGATTGAAACGCACTATGGGCGACCAATGGATATCGAATGGGGGCTTGATGGAGAAACTGACGCCCTTCTTATCTTGCAAGCAAGGCCCGAGACGGTTCAAAGTCGCAAACACGCCCAAGTCCTCGAGCGGTATCGAATGCATGATACCGGGGTCGTGTTATGTGAGGGACGAAGCATCGGGAGTCGAATCGGCTCTGGTGCCGTGAAACTAGTACCCTCGGTGAAAGATCTCGACAAAGTGCAAGACGGGGACATTCTGGTCACCGATATGACTGATCCTGACTGGGAACCGGTCATGAAGCGTTCAGGCGGTATTGTCACCAATCGAGGAGGCCGCACGTGCCATGCCGCGATTATTGCTCGTGAACTTGGCATTCCGGCAGTTGTAGGGTGCGGAAAAGCGACCTCAATGCTATCGGAAGGGGACGATGTCACCGTATCGTGCGCTGAAGGAGACACTGGCAAAGTTTATAAAGGCAAACTGAATTTCGAAGTCGAGAAAATCGACTTGGCCAATATGCCAGACCTGCCGTTTAAAATTTCAATGAACATCGGTAACCCCGAACGGGCATTTGATTTTCAGTCACTTCCCAATGCAGGCGTGGGTCTCGCTCGTCTTGAATTCATTATCAACACCACCATTGGCGTGCATCCAAAGGCAATACTCAAATTTAACCAGCTCAACCCTGCGCTACAGAATGATATTCGCCAGATCATCACAGGCTATGATGATCCGGTTGATTTTTATGTAAAAAAACTTACTGAGGGCATCTCCCATATTGGAGCCGCTTTCAATCCAAAACCAGTGATTGTCCGGCTATCGGATTTCAAATCCAACGAGTATGCCAATATGGTCGGCGGAGCTGATTTTGAGCCGAAAGAAGATAACCCGATGTTAGGATTTCGCGGCGCGTCCCGTTATATTGATCCTGATTTCCGTGACTGCTTTGAGCTTGAGTGCCGCGCGATCAAGTTCGTCCGAGACGAAATGGGTCTTACGAATATTTGGTTAATGGTTCCTTTCGTGCGAACGGTGCAGGAAGCAAAAGAAGTGATCGCACTTCTCGATGCGAACGGCCTCACAAGAGGGGTAAACGATCTTAAAATTATTATGATGTGCGAGATTCCGTCCAATGCGATTCTGGCTGAAGCATTCCTTGAGCATTTTGATGGATTTTCAATAGGATCAAATGATCTCACTCAGCTAACACTAGGCCTTGATCGTGACTCTGCTGATATTGCCCACTTATTCGATGAGCGAAATGAGGCGGTCAAGGCGCTTCTACACAGCGCTATCTCTGCCTGCCGGAAGGCCAACAAATATGTAGGCATCTGTGGCCAAGGGCCTTCAGATCATCCCGATCTTGCCAAGTGGTTAATGGAGGAAGGTATCGAAAGCGTTTCTTTGAATCCAGACAGCATTCTCGCGACCTGGCTTCATTTGGCAGGACAAGAAATATAGAGCGATAAACCTGCTAGGCTGCCCGGCTGGCGCGTTTTCGCTCGTGCTCTAGTAACCATTTCTTACGAATGCGAATTGTTTTTGGAGTGACTTCAACCAATTCATCATCATTAATAAATTCGAGCGCGTACTCCAGCGTTGTTGACACTGGCGGTGTCAGAAGGATGTTTTCATCGGTGCCGGCAGCGCGAATGTTGGTCAGCTGCTTGGCTTTAAGTGGATTAACTGTCAGATCATTCGATCTCGAGTGAATGCCGATCACCATCCCCTCATAAACGTCGGTCGCGTGACCAATAAAAAGTCGACCTCTTTCCTGCAGGTTAAACAGTGCATAAGCTAACGCTTTTCCACTCGCCATCGAAATCAAAACGCCATTATTTCGTTCAGCGAGATGGCCATCAATTCGAGGCCCGTAATGATCAAACGAGTGATACATCAGACCGGTACCCGAGCTAATTGTCAAAAACTCAGATCGAAAACCAATTAATCCACGACTGGGGACAGTGTAATCAAGTCTCACCCTCCCTCGCCCATCAGGAAGAATATCTCGTATTTCTGCGCGTCTCTCGCCTAACCGTTCCATAACCCGACCCTGATAATCATCCTCGACATCAACAGTCAACGTCTCAAAAGGCTCAAGCACCTTGCCATCTTCCTCAAGCATGATCACTTCAGGACGGGAGATTGCGAGTTCGTAACCCTCTCGCCGCATGTTTTCGATAAGCACTGACAAATGAAGTTCGCCACGACCAGAAACTCGAAACTTATCTGGGTCATCCATCAGTTCAACCCGCAGCGCAACATTGTGAATCAACTCACGTTCCAAACGCTCTTTCAGGTTTCGACTGGTGACAAACTTACCCTCGCGACCCGCGAAAGGAGAGTCGTTCACCTGAAAGGTCATGCTCAAGGTCGGCTGGTCTACGCTCAGCGGTGACAAGCGCTCTACCGTAGCAGGATCACAGAGGGTGTCCGAAATACTAAGGGGATCAAGGCCCGTGACGGCTACAATATCGCCAGCAAGAGCTGTCTCCGTTTCCACTCTTTCGAGCCCCTGAAATCCAAGAATTTGCAGAATACGGCCTTTCCGAGATGTCCCGTCAGGCGCCGCGACAGTTATTGTGTCATTTCGTGACAATTGACCGCGCTGGATTCGACCGATTCCAATAACGCCAACGTAGGACGAATAGTCCAGCGCGCTGATTCGCATCTGAAAAGCACCTTCTGGATCTACGTTTGGCGAGGGAGCATGGGTCACGATCGATTCGAACAGCGCTTTCATATCCTCAACACCGTTTTGCTCCGCGTGATTGGCAGCCCATCCTTGAAGCGCAGACGCGTAGATGACCGGAAAATCCAACTGCTCATCTGAAGCACCTAAGCGATCAAATAAATCAAAAGTTTGATCAACGGCCCAGTCAGGTCGCGCGCCAGGTCGGTCCACTTTATTGATCACTACAATCGGACTCAGGCCATGGCCTAATGCTTTTTCCGTAACAAAACGAGTCTGCGGCATCGGCCCCTCTACGGCATCAACCAGCAACAATACAGAATCAACCATGGACAAGACGCGTTCGACTTCACCGCCAAAATCCGCGTGGCCAGGGGTATCCACAATATTAATACGCCAATCCTGCCACTGAATGGCTGTATTCTTAGCCAGAATCGTAATCCCCCTTTCTCGCTCGAGCACATTCGAATCCATAACCCGCTCTGCAAATTCTCCGTGAGAACTGAGTGTTCCAGACTGCTGTAACAGTTGATCAACAAGAGTTGTTTTGCCATGATCAACATGAGCGATGATTGCGATGTTTCGCAAATTAGTAATAGCGGGATGCATTCAAAATTCCAGTGAAAAGCGAGGTCCAGGCACGAATCCGGCGCGCTGGAGAGACGGCGCATTATAGTAGCGTCAGCCGCTTAAGTCTTGATCTGGGGCCAACTAAAGAGTAATCGCTGATAGATGTCCTCAAGCACCTGCCCAGTTATTTCCCTGGAACGGGTCATAAGAACATCATTTAATGCGCCTTATTAACGTAAGGAAGCTTCAGCGGCATTATCTTGGCCCTGCAGTCGCTCGCGATTAAACAGATATATCCCGGCGCCCACGATCAAAAGCATCCCCGTTATCGCTTGAATACTCGGAACTTCTCCAAAGACAAAAAACGCCAAAATGCCTACCGAAGCAAGCCCGCTGTATTCATAAGGCGAGATGACTGCGGGATCGGCGATTCGATAAGCACTATGCAGCAGAATAAAACCGGTTGTTCCTATGCCTGCGATCACAACAAGAGATGCGTTAATCGAGAAAATATTGAGCCGCCAAGGATGGGAAATAAACTCGATACCTTCAATTCCAAGATCTGCAATACTGCCATCGCCAAAAATTAAGCCCATCAGTCCTGACAAAATAGCGGTAACGAAATACATCACAATAACTTGCTGATAAACCGTGTCCTCTCCTGCTGTTTTTTTAGCAATCATCATAGACATAGAATAGACCAATGCTACTCCCACTGGTAGCAAATAGATCCAGCCGAATTGGCTCGTCTCTGGCTGAACAATAAAGGCAACTCCAGAAAAACCAACGAGCATGGCAATCCATCTGCGTGACCCGACCCGGCTATCAAAAAAGTAAATCGACAGGATAGTGATAAAAAAAGGACTTACTAAAAACAGCACCGTCGCATTTGCGATCGGCATTTTAGATTGCGCAAAATAAAAGGCTGAATATCCAAAAAAGAAAAATACGCCTCGAAGTAATGAAAGCGCAGGGTAGGCCGTCCAAAGTCGAATCGTTTGCCCAATTGCTCTTTGAAATATAATAATCAAAAGCGCACCAATCACTGAGCGATAAAAAAGAATCTGGAATAGCGAGACATTACTGGAGATAAACTTGATCAGAACATCCTGAATCGAAAAAACACTCATAGCAAGAATAACGAGAAGAATTCCTCGGGAATTTTGCTGCACATTGCTTGTCATTTCAGAGCCTCACCACATTTTTCTTCGCGAAATTTAATACACTTTTCTTCGACTGAGACCCTTCATGTCGTTGATGCACTCGGGGATGTCGCTTTAAAGGTTTTGAAGTCGTTTCGCGGAATTACACAGATCCAAACCATAGTGAGAGATAGCAGAAATCTAATCTTCTGACTGTGCTATCGTGCGGGCCCAAATGGATGACCTCAGTACATTCGCACGAGCGTTTTACGCGCTAAACACCCACAGAAAAGTTAAGTCATGAAAACTGCGGTCACTGGTTACAGTCGATTATTTGCTGTCAATTCACGACTCGTAGTGTTCAGTTTTCTCATGGCGCTTTACTCGAGTTTTGGTCAAACCTATTTTGTCGGTGTTTTTGGTCCTGCTATTCAGTCCGAATTTAGCCTCAGTCATACAGCCTGGGGAACAATCTATCTGCTGGGAACGCTCGGAAGTGCACTGGTGATGCCTTTTAGTGGCGCCCTGATTGATCGCTTCCGATTGAGTCAGTATGCACTGGGCGTAAATTTGTTACTGGTTACCGCTTGCGCATATGTCTCAGTGGTTCAGGGCCCTATTGGCCTGGTGTTGGCTATTTTCTTGCTTCGCCAGGCAGGACAAGGACTCGCATCACACGTATCGGTCACCAGTATGGCGCGTTACTTCGAGCGAGACCGTGGGCGCGCAATTGCGATCGGCGCGATGGGCTATACCCTGGGAGAATCGCTCCTTCCATTTGTTGCGGTCGTTTTAATTTCACTCATCGGCTGGCGCTGGACATATGCAAGTTCCGCGATTTTTATTGGGTTAACAGCAATACCCGCCACAATCTGGCTTCTCAGCCGACATGAAAAATTCCACCAGAAACACGTTGACGATATTTCCGAAGCCTCCCAGTCGCCTTCCGCAATCAGGCCTGCATGGACCCGACGTCAGGTACTGCGGGACCCCAGATACTACTTAATGGCGCCCGGATTACTATCATCATCGATGATTGTCACCGCATTTTTCTTTCATCATCTGAATATTGCTGCTACCAAAGGATGGAGCAATGAGTGGGTAACGGGCACCTATATCCTGTACGCAATCACAGGCACCATAACGATGTTCATTGCCGGACCCCTTATCGACCGTTTTACGGCCATTAAAGTAACGCAATTTATTCTCATTCCATTAGTTGCGAGTTGCTTGATCCTCGCTAATGCAACCCACTATCTAACTGTCATCCCGTATATGGCAATGCTGGGTATTCACTCCGCGCTTGTCTTAACAGCCGTCTCTGCGCTTTGGCCGGAGCTTTACGGTGTCCGCTACCTGGGCGCTATAAAAAGCTTATTTATGGCCCTGATGGTGTTGTCATCTGCGCTTGGACCTGTGATCATGGGAATACTCATCGATATCGGTATGAGCATTGGACTAATCTGCACGCTATTTGGTCTATATGCCTTGGTGGGTAATGCGCTAGTCGTGGTGGCTCTGCGAATGCCCTCCCCCTCTAAAAATATGTCGCGGGTGATTTGATAAATTTTAAATGAGTACGATCGTCGACTATCAATCCCTAAATCCCGATCGAGTCCTGTCCGCCGTAGACAGTGCAGGCTTTCGCACCGATGGTCGCATGCTCGAAATGAACAGTTTTGAAAATCGAGTTTTTCAGATCGGCTTGGAAAACGGGCAATCAATCGTGGCAAAATTTTATCGCCCTGAACGATGGAGTGATGCCGCAATTCTCGAGGAACATGAATATTCACTTCAGCTCGCGAGCGAGGAGATATCTCTTGTGCCCCCAATTATTGATGCACAGGGTCAAACATTGCGTCATTTTGAAGGATTCCGATTTTCCCTTTTCGAGCGGCAAGGCGGTCGACCACCCGACTTCGAATCTCATGATCAATTGCGTCAACTTGGACGTTTTCTCGGTCGCATGCATGCGATCGGCCAACAATCCGCTTACCAGTATCGTCCCACACTTGATGCGACGACATTCGGATCAAACTGCACTGAATTTCTTCTTGAGAATAATTTCATTCCCTTTGAATTGGAACTCGCATACAAAAGCCTTACCGATGATCTTTTAATCAGAATCCAATGGTGCTTCGATCGTTGTCCCGGTATGCAGCCCATTCGGGTTCACGGCGACTGCCACCGCGGCAATATCTTATGGACAGACACTGGAGCGCATCTGGTTGATTTGGATGACTCGCGGATGGCGCCGGCGGTTCAAGATTTATGGATGTTTTTATCAGGGAGTCGTGAGGCGCAAGAATACGACCTCAATATTCTGCTTGAGGGCTACACCGGATTTAACGAATTTGATGCGGCCGAGTTGCACCTCGTTGAAGCCTTGCGCACCCTTAGACTTATTCATTACTTTGCCTGGATCGGTCGGCGGTGGAGCGATCCAGCGTTTCCACGAGCATTTCCCTGGTTTGATACCCAGCGCTCCTGGGAGCAGCATATTCTTGACCTTCGGGAGCAGGCAGCCCTGATGGAAGAACCTCCACTTGCTTGTCAAATTTAAACACTCCAATCTGATAAACGCTAAACAAGCCCAAACCTGATCTCCTCAATCAAATTTAATGAAGCCAACTCAACACTCAAACTCCGCCAGAACGCTGATTACCCTACTACCCTACCTGTGGCCCAGGGATCGCAAGGATCTCCGGCTGCGCGTACTGATCGCCGTCATCTGCCTTGTGGCCGCTAAGGCAACAAACGTATTTGTGCCGCTGCTTTTAGGGGATGCCGTCGATCAACTGGATAATCTCGCCGACACACGCGGTTTATGGCTTGGCATCCCACTCGCCGTAATTTTAGCCTACGGTCTATTTCGGCTCACGACATTAGTCTTGAATCAAGTGCGAGACGCGTTGTTTGCGCGAGTGGCCCAAAATGCAGTGAGGATGCTCGCCCGTCAGATTTTCGATCATCTGCATTCGCTTTCCATCCAGTTCCATCTTTCCCGAAAAACAGGCGCGCTTAATCGCTTTATTGATCGAGGCACAAATAGCGTTCAGTTTCTACTTTCTTTTGTCGCGTTTAATATTGCGCCGACCTTAATTGAAGTTCTCCTTGTCGCTGTAATCCTGTGGGTGCTGTTTGGCTTTGCTTACACTGCGATAACCATCATCACGATTGCTGCATATATTTGGCTAACCTTTGCCATAACCACCTGGCGAAATCGCATCCGCCGTCAGATGAACGAGGCAGAAAATACCATTGGAACACGAACCGTTGACTCGCTTCTGAATTTTGAAACGGTCCGATACTTCAACAATGAGCGCCACGAGATCGCCCGGCTTGATAATGCACTGGCGCAATATGAAACGGCTGCGGTTAAAACCCGAGAAAGTCTTTCCCTGCTCAACGTCGCCCAAGCGGCAGTTGTCACTGTCGGCGTCACAGGAATGCTGATTCTTGCGGCCTTTGATATTCGAGACGGCAATATGACAGTCGGTGACTTCGTGGTCGTGAATACCTACCTAATGCAACTTGCGATTCCACTAAACATGCTCGGAACGGTTTATCGCGAGATTCGTCAGGCGCTTGTCGATATGGAGAATCTTTTTTCATTGATTGACGAAAAATCGGACATTACCGACGCGCCAAACGCATTTCCGCTTCCGCGCCGCGGAGGTGAAATTAAATTTAGCAATGTAGTCTTTGGCTATGAGGCTGAACGCGTCATTCTTAAAAATATAAACTTTGTTGTGGCTCGCGGAACGACAACCGCCATCGTTGGCCCAACCGGGTCAGGAAAATCGACTATCTGTAGATTATTACTGCGTTTTTACGATCCCCTGTCTGGTAGCATTTTTATTGATAACGAAAATATTGGTCTCGTAACACAGCACTCGCTTCGCGAAGCAATTGCCGTTGTCCCTCAAGACACCGTCCTATTTAACGACACGCTTCACTACAACATCGCATATGGCAATCCAAAAGCAGCTGAAAATCAAATTCAGGCAGCTGCTCAATCTGCGCAACTCGATCAATTTATCGAAAAACTCCCAAAAGGTTTCGAAACCCGTGTTGGCGAAAGAGGGCTTAAACTTTCCGGTGGCGAGAAACAACGCGTTGCAATCGCGAGGGCCTTATTACGAAATCCTGAGATATTTTTCTTTGATGAAGCAACCTCCTCACTTGACAGCGCAACCGAGAAAGAAATCCAGAATAACTTCTCAAAAATTTCTCGGGGCAAGACCACGCTAGTCATTGCTCATCGACTCTCCACCATAGTAGATTCCGATGAGATTTTGGTGTTAGATGACGGGAAAATTACAGAGCGAGGGACTCACATTAAACTGCTTGCGCAACGCGGTCTGTATTCAAGACTATGGGCACAACAAGAGAAAGAAGAAAAAGAAAGTATCGCAACTCTTGACGAGGGCATGCTAGACGAAAAATGAATAACCCCAATGGTCACCTTGAGTCAATTCAGCAATATCTTGTCGACGCAGCTCCTGAAATCGGTCACATCAACAAGATTGAGAAATTTTCAAACGGTCAGTCCAATCCAACCTATCTACTCTCAACAGATCGAGATCGTTATGTGCTTCGGAGCAAGCCGGGAGGAGATCTTCTAAAGTCGGCTCACGCAGTGGAACGCGAATATAAAGTCATGAAAGCATTAAAGAATACGGATGTGCCGGTTCCACGAATGCTTTGCCTGTGCGAAAACGAGGGTGTCGCTGGATCAATATTTTTTGTCATGAGTTATGAGGAGGGTCGAATATTTTGGGACCCTGCCCTACCTCGACTTAGCGCTGCCGATCGATCTGTACTCTATACAAACAAAATTCGAACACTTGCTGCTCTGCATTCGGTGGATCCAGGTTCAGTTGGCCTTCAAGGCTTTGGCCGCACGGGTAACTATTTCGAGCGACAGTTCAATCGTTGGACAACCCAGTACCGAGCAAGCGAAACTGAAAAAATCAACGACATGGAAACATTAATTCACTGGTTGACCCAGCATATACCGACAGATGATGGTCAAAACGCCATCATTCACGGGGATTTTCGCTTGGACAATCTTATTATTTCAACAAACAAGCCAGACATTGAAGCAATAATTGATTGGGAACTTTCAACGTTGGGTCATCCATTAGCAGATCTTGCCTACTTTTGTATGTGCCTAAGAATGCCAAGTGGAGAACAGATTAGCGGTCTTCAGAATGTTCAGCGGTCAACCCTTGGTATTCCGTCTGAGGACGAAATGCTCAATTCTTATTGTAAATTAAGGCAGATGGGTCCGATTGACGACTGGTCGTTCTATCTCGCATTCAGCTTCTTTCGCCTCGCCGCCATTTGCCAAGGGGTACTCAAACGCGCGATTGACGGAAACGCATCGAGCAAAAAGGCATTGCAGGTAGGCGCACTAGCGCCAAGGTTGGCCCAACAGGGTGTGGACGTGATTGAAGCGATCTAATGAAGATGAAAGCAATTGTTTGCAACAAATATGGCGCACTAACGGATCTTGCTGTTCAGCAGGTTCAAATACCTGCAATGGCGCCCGGACAAATACGAATACAAGTTGAAACCATTGGGGTTAATTTTCCTGATGCACTTTTAGTGAAAGGCCTCTACCAGGCCAAACCAGAGGTGCCTTTCATCCCGGGTCTTGAATGCGCAGGCATGGTAGAGGCCGTGGGCGAAGGTGTTGACCACTTAGCAATTGGTCAACGGGTGGCCGCGATGAGCCCAGATTTTGGCACCTACGCTGAATATGTATCAGTACCTGCAAGCCATGCGTACCCCGTGCCCACATCAGTGGATATAAGTGATGCCGGTGCGATGCTCTGCGCCTACGGAACTGCGTATCATGCACTCGTTCAGCGTGCATCACTCAAGGCGGGTGAATCCCTGCTGGTCATGGGCGCGGCCGGCGGCACTGGACTGGCTGCTGTCCAATTAGGGCGAGCACTTGGCGCGCACGTCATTGCGGCCTGTTCGAATGCTGAAAAACTCTTGACCGCAAAGCAATACGGGGCAGATGTTGGAATTGATCTGTCCAAAGAAGAGCTGCGAGATGCGCTTCGCTCGCTCACCGATGGCGCGGGTGCGGATGTGATTTTTGACCCTGTAGGTGGTAATCACGCTAAAACGTTGAGCCGCTCACTCGCCTGGAATGGCCGCTGGCTCATAATTGGATTCGCCGCTGGAGAGGTACCAACACTCACACTTAATCTACCTTTAGTGAAGGGCTACAGTGCCGTAGGGGTCTTCTGGGGAAACTTTTGTGCGAAGGAACCTCATCTTGCCTCCAAGAATCATCAGCAGATCTTTGAGATGGTGGCCAATGGCCTCCTGGCTCCCCATATTCATGCTGAATGTCGTCTTGATGATGCCGTCCAGGCGCTTAAGCTCATCGAGCAGCGCCAGGTTCATGGAAAAATTATTCTGAAGCCCTGACCTACATTATTCACGCAAGCAAATTAATGAACGGCGCACGCTGAAATTGGATCGCGAGTGGTAGACCTGATAGCATGGTGAGCCTCTCTGACTAAGAAAGCACAAACATGGATTTCGCTTACTCAGCAAAAGTAGAAGGATTACGCACTCAGGTACAGGCGTTTATGGACGCGCAAATCGTACCTCGCATAAAAGCATGGCAAAAAGAAGTCGAAATGGGTCAGTTTCCCGTCTCGTTCATGGAAGAACTCAAAAGTCTTGCAAGACAGCAAGGCTTGTGGAATCTATTTCTTCCCGCCCTAAAAACAGAAGAGCCCGGCACACCGCTGACTAATCTGGAGTACGCCCCTTTAGCTGAGATCATGGGTCGTGTCAGCTGGGCCTCTGAGGTGTTCAACTGTAACGCCCCCGATACAGGCAATATGGAACTTCTCCATATGTTCTCGTCACCTGCGCAATATGACCAATGGTTAGCGCCCCTACTCAACGGCGAAATTCGTTCTGCGTTCGCGATGACCGAACCCAAGACCGCCTCATCCGACGCGTCTAATATTCAAACCCGTATTACCCGCGAAGGTGATCACTATATTATTTCGGGGAGAAAGTGGTGGATTACCAACGCGGCTCACCCCGACTGCCGACTCCTGATCGTCATGGGAAAGACCAATCCCGAGGCAGATACTTATCATCAGCAAAGCATGATCTTGGTACCGATAGATTCTGCAGGTGTCACAGTCAT
>SHBR01000004.1 GCA_004212795.1 Candidatus Thioglobus sp. | reverse complement strand
AAAGTGGTTGCGCGGAACTTTATAAAAAAACCATCAAATTTTTTTGTATTTAAAAGAGGAATACCAAACCGTAAAAGCATCTTAGCGGCCAAAATGCGGACTTTTCGACTATAGTTTGACCAAATTAAATATTTATTTCTCATTCATATCGTTTCTTTGGAATGTGCGCCGAGATTAATCACAAACACTTAATTCTGAGCATTATGTGATTCTTATTAAAATTAAAAATATTGTAATCAAACTGCGAGAGCATATTTAATATAAATCTAACATCAAATAATATTTACTATTACAGACTATCGATTTAGTCTGCTTACTTTTACTATTAGAGCAGATCGGTCACTGGCCTTCTCAACAATAAACAACAATCCTGACTCTTCTACGTTATCGCCAACCTGCGGAATTCGACGTAGTCTGGCCGTCACAAGACCGCCAACGGTATGTGCCTCGCGATCGGATAGAGGCACGCCCAAAACCTCACTTGCCTCTGAAATTGGCACTCTAGCATCCATTAGAAACACGCCTGAATCGATCTCTTCAAGCTGATGACGCTTTTTGGGCGTGTATTCATCAAAGTCATAACCCACATCAATTTCACCCACAACTTCTTCAATAATATCCTCCATGGTAATCATGCCAACGGCTGATCCAAACTCATCGACAACGATTGCCATATGGTCATCGCGTTTTCGAAGCAGCGGAAGCAGTTGATCAATGGTTTGTCGTGGAGACACATAAAGTGCGGGGTTGATCAGCGCCTCAAGCGGCTTCTCCAGAATTCCGACATCCATCATCTCCCAAGTTGTTATCGTCACGATGCCGACGATATTGCTACTATTACGGTGATATACCGGTAGGCGGTTAAATCCTCGATTTCTAACCATTGCGAGAGCACGACGGGCGGACTTGTTCTGGTTGATTACAGTGACTTCTGCAATTGGAATCATGGCTTCCCCAACGGTGGTTTCACCAAATCTAATCACGCGTCTGATTCGGCCGTGATCAAAGGCATCAACACTGGATGTGCGTTCAGCCATGTCAACCACGGAGCGAACAAGCTCTCTTGTCATGTAAACATTCTGCTCAATCCGCCCTCCGCCAAATCCGCGCGCGACAAATCGTGATATTCGCGAAAAAACCATAACAACGGGGTAAAACACAAAACGAAAAGCACGAAGCAGATATATTGCTTTTGGCGCAATTTCTGTTGAGCGATGCTGATAGACCGTTTTGGGAACGATCTCTCCGAAAATTAGAAAAAGCGGAGTAAAAATTAGAAAAGCCGCCCACTCGCCATTGTCGCCAAGCAAACGAATCATCAAAAGAGTACCGATTGTCGTTAGCGCAATGGTCGCGATATTAGTCCCGACCAGGGTCGTTCCCAGCAGTGTTTCGGGGCTTCTAAACTCATCAAGAACCATCCTGGAGCCTTTATGCCCTTTGCCTGCCATCGCGTTCAGCTTGACTTTATCTGCGTTGACCATCGCAATCTCGGAACCGGAAAAAAACCCTTTCAATACCAGCAACCCGATCATCAGCAGCAACGTGAGTAAAATATCCATGCGCTAACCTCTTCCCTTTGGACTACCCGGCAGCGATAAATCAACGCTCTTTGTGGTGTCGCTGTCTCCGAGATCCGTATCTCGATCGAAACCGGTTATCGACACGGTTTCTTGCGATAAGCCCGCTTCAGTCTCAGTATCTGAATCTCGAGTTAACTGCTGCTGCTCTTCCTCAGTTAGCTCCTCAAAATCTTCCTCAGCTGCCACTTTTGCAATCCGGACGCGCGATATTCTGTGCGCGTCCATCTTAAGCACTGTCAGCGCAACATCATCCACCTCAACTCGATCGCCGATTTGTGGGAGCCGGTCTAAATATCGGAAGGCTACGCCGCCAATTGTTGTCATTCTGGGATCTTCCAATCCAAAGTGGGTCAAATTATTGAAGTCCGTGAGCTTCATCTCACCTGGCAACTCATAAATATTGAGATCTCTTTCCTGGTAAAGCGATCGCCCGCGTGACTCACCGCTGATATCGCCAAAAATAAAAGTCAGCACGTCATAAATGGTAATAAACCCTTCAACACCACCAAACTCATTGAGACAAGCCGCTGCCCGAACCCCGTTATCCCGAAAAAAATCAAACATTTCGTCGACTTTCTTGGTCAGTGGAACAACGACCGGCGGATACATAATTGCCTCTGTTTCAAGAGCGCTAAGATTTGCGCCATCACTTAACAACTGAAGGATGTGTTCGGCATGAATAAATCCGACAAGATTATCTCGATGGACTCTAAAAACGGGCACACGGGTATGTCGCAGATGCCGAAAACGAGTGATCAGTTCAGCCACAGGCAAATCAGCATTTAAAAAATCAGTACGAGTCCGGGGCGTCATAATTTCGACAATTTCGGTCTCATTTGATTCGAGCAATTGATTGATGAGTGCACGCTCTGTGGCATCGAGCTCTCCTTTTTCTGCGACCTGCTCAACCAATGTCAAAAACTCATCGATATTAAGAAGACTCTCGGCAACTTTTTCTTCTCCAACAATCCGGGTCGTAAGACGATCGGAAACGAAACGGATCACATCCCGCAGTGGAGTAATCAGACGAACCCAGACGCTCATCGGCGCCGCCACAACAGCAGTGCTAAATCGAACAGGGTTTGAAACCGCGATCGTCTTCGGCGTCATCTCCCCAAACAGCAGCACAAGTGGCACCATAAAAATAATACTCAACCACCCGGCTCGCTGTTCCCCATACAGACTAACCAGAATTCCAGCAGCATTAATCGTAGCTGCTATGTTGATCAGCTCATTGCCGGTCAGAATTGAAATGATCAATCGACGAGGTTGATCGAGTAGCGCGTGCAGCGTTTCGGATTGAGGGTTTTGATGTCGCCTTAACTGCTGCAAATCAAGTCGCGAAAGCGAGAACAGGGCGGTCTCTGATCCAGAGAAAAACGCAGAACAAAATAAGAGCCCAAATAACAACAGCAGCCGAAACACCATCGAAGGCTCGGCTAATAAACTGGTGTCGAAGGCAAAAAAGTTGCCAAGCGTGTCCCAGTACTCTGCGATGGTTTGGAGCAACAGCTGCATCAGTTCATCCGGCAATGCCCGTGCAGCAAAAAAGGGGTCTCGCGGCGTTAGCCACACCGCACAGTAGCCCGAGGATCAGTCGATTAACGTTCCATTAAAGGCGTCTAGATCATCGCCAAATCGCTACACCTAAGTTCAAGTATTTTATTATCACTCATTGGTAACTTATTTTGCCACAACGGATAAATGAAAGCGACGGTTATAAGAAACGCGGTGTCGATGCACCTTCATTCGTGATGGTAATCAGCAACAGCAAGCGGACGCCGGTCCCGGCCCGCCTTCCAGCTTGTACGCCGATAATTCAACCACGGCATCCATCAATCACCTGCAATCGTTAGACCCTCTACCAGAATTGATCCGCATCGCGTACTTCGACGGGGATCCACATCATTCCCAATGGCGGCGATATTCTGAAAGATATCTTTAAGATTTCCAGCCACGGTGACTTCCTCAACAGGATATGCAATCTCCCCGTTTTCGATCCATAACCCGGCAGCCCCTCTCGAGTAATCTCCCGTGACGTTATTGATACCAAAGCCTATTAATTCAGTAACCAAAAATCCCTCGTCAATGCCGCTTATCATCTGCTCAAGATTCTGATCACCGGTATCGATTGTTAAATTGTGCACACCGCCCGCATTACCGGTTGTTTGCATATCTAACCGTCGAGCGCTGTACGACCCGAGCACATAGCCTCGAAGAATACCGTCCGAAACAATATCTCTCGCCGAAGTCGCAACCCCTTCACCATCGAAAGCGGCGCTGCCCATACCGCCCACTATCAGCGGTTGCTCGTGAATTCTTACAAACTCAGGAAAGATTTTTTTGTCCAGATGATCAAGCAGAAAAGAAGCTTTGCGGTATAACGCGCCCCCACTAATCGCGCTGATAAAATGTCCCAACAGACTTGAAGCCACCGGTGCCTCGTAAATGACCGGCACCTTGCAGGTAGGTACGCGCCGTGCGCCGAGTCGACGAAGTGTTCGGCGAGCGGCTTGATCACCCACCTGCACTGGAGTATCAAGATCACCGAGCCGTCGAGCCGAACTGTACCAATAATCACGCTGCATCGAATCACCAACACCCGCAATTACCGAGCAACTAATTCCTTGGCGGCTTTTTTGCGTATGTCCGATAAAGCCCAGGCTATTTCCGTATACCTCAACACCTTGATGCGCATCAACAGATGCCCCTTCGGAATTTACGATTCGCGCATCGGCGCCGAGCGCAGATGCCTCACATTCAAGCGCGAGCGAGGAAGCTTCTTCAACCGAAGGCGTCCACGGATGATACAAGTCCAAATCCATCACATCCTTCGCTAATCGTTCTGGATCTGCCAGCCCTATGCATCGATCCTCCTCGGTCCACTTTGCGATGTTGCAGGCAGCAAGCACCGTCTCTTTAACGGCAGCCGGCGAGTAGTCAGAAGTGCTTGCGCTTCCGGTACGCTGCCCAAAATAAACCGAAACGACAAGATTTCGATCGCGGGTATGCTCTACCGTCTCAATCTCGCTTTTTCTTACATTAACCGAGAGTCCCTGACTAAGACTGGCCGCCGCCTCGGACGATGATGCCCCGCGGCTGCCTGCCTCTTTTAAAGCAAGCTGAACGGCATCACTCAAACCCGCATCCACGCCGGTCGTGTTTTCTTCCGAATCTTTCATACCTCGACTCCCCCAACCGTCAAGCCATCAATCCGCATCGTGGGTTGGCCAACGCCGACCGGCACACTCTGCCCATCTTTACCGCAAGTGCCAATGCCAGAATCGAGCGCGAGATCATTACCCACCATGCTTACTCGGGTTAGGACATCGGGGCCATTGCCGATAAGTGTTGCGCCCTTCACTGGCGCACCCAATTTCCCCTTCTCTATTCGATAAGCTTCGCTGGCTGAAAACACAAATTTTCCAGAGGTAATGTCCACCTGACCACCCGAGAAATTCACAGCATAAAGACCTGAATCGACGGAGGACAAAATCTCCGCTGGATCATCTTTTCCAGCCAGCATATAGGTATTCGTCATTCGCGGCATTGGCAAATGTGCGTAGGATTCGCGCCGTCCATTGCCCGTACTATGGGTTCCCGTCAGACGAGCATTTAAAGAATCCTGCATATAACCTTTCAGTATTCCGTTCTCGATCAGAACCGTATTTTGGGAGGCCTCACCCTCATCATCCACACTTAACGAGCCGCGCCGGTCAGGAATCGTCCCATCGTCCACAATGGTACAAACAGATGATGCGACCCTTTCGCCCACTCGACCCGAGAAAGCAGAGGTTCCTTTTCTATTGAAATCACCTTCAAGTCCGTGTCCGATCGCTTCGTGCAATAGGATCCCCGGCCAGCCTGGACCTAAAACGACCGTCATTGTGCCTGCCGGTGAATCAATGGCGTCGAGATTAACTAGCGCTTGTCGAACGGCTTCACGCGCAAAAGATTTAGCACGGTCCTCTTCAAGAAGCCATTGATATCCATATCGCCCGCCACCACCGTAACTTCCCTGTTCGCGTCGACCCGATTGTTCAGCAATCACGGTGATATTAAGCCGGATTAAAGGACGGACATCCGCAACCATCTTCCCGTCACTTCGCGCCACCAAGACAACATCGTGAACCGAAGCAAGACTTGCCATCACCTGGCTCACCCTCGGATCCGCGGCCCGGGCTTCTGCCTCGACAAGCTGTAGCAGCTTGATTTTGTCTTCGCTCGGGAGGCTCGTGAGTGGATCGGCCGTCGAATACAGAGCCGGGACGGTTCGCGCGTCAAATGGTATTTGGCTGATCCCACCGCCATGCTTTGAAATTGATCGCGCCGCTTCGGCCGCTTTCTCCAACGCCGAAAAATTAAGCGCATCTGAATACGCAAAGCCTGTTTTTTCACCGCTCACCGCGCGGAGGCCGACACCCTGATCCGTGCTTCGGCTACCCGATTTCACTTTCCCATCCTCGAGTGACCAGCCTTCTTGGCGAGAGTGCTGGAAATAGATATCCGCGTAATCAATCTTACTGCCCACCAATCGACCCATTAATTCGTCTACATCGGTTAATTGCAGGCCACTTGGCGAAAGCAGAATGTCGTTCGCGATATTCAGGGGATCGGTCATTATTTATCCTAATTTGGCGGTCAAAATATATGTTGTCAGTACATCTGATATTTTATTGTGTTTGGAAACTAGCACGCCGAATGTTAATCAAAAGTTAATATTGTGCGCAGGCACTCATTAAGCGCTTACAAGTCGTCTGTTTGGTCTGAGGCAGTTTTTACAAAAAGCGATGTCATTAAATCAGTTTTTACTTATTGATAATTTGATAATGATAAGTTAGATAAAACATAAATTGAATTTATTGCCCAAAAGAAAGCATTGGCTTGTGCTCAGGGCCCCGTTCCCTCAAATTCATCCCATCTCTCGAAGACTATTAAGGAAATAATAACTTATGCTGACCCACAACCCCTTTGCGGATCTATTCCCAGCCGCGCTGATGCAAGGCTACGTCATCCTGATGGTCCTGCTTGTTCTCGGAAGCACGATCTTCGATACCATCCATAAGAAGAGTGCCAAATATTTTTTCCAGGCTGCTGAGAAATCCAAGAAAAGCCAAACCCGGAGCATCTCTGGCGGGGAAAAGACCTCGATTGCGGTTAAGACTGCCGTTAATGAAGTCATGCTCTCGAGTGAATTTTGTAATGCTCGACGGCGGATCGCCCATTTGCTCGGCATGTATGGCTTTGTGATGTTTTTGATCGCCACAATCATTTTGATCTTTTCATATCCCACGTCAGCGACACCTGCCCCAGCGCTCGTAACGGGGCTTTGGCATATTGGCGCGTTAATGGTCGCGGTGGGAGGCTACTGGTTCTGGTTCTTTATCCGTGTTGACGTCGCCGCAGAGGGAAATGTCTGGTACAAAATCATGCGAGCCGACCTTTTCATCCTGGCCCTTTTAGCGACCACAACGTTCGCTCTTGTCTGGTCTTATCTTCAGATGAACGCGGGCGGGCTTTGGACACAAATCATCCTAGCGCTTTTCATTATTTCAAGCACAACCTTGTTCGGCACCGTGCTGTGGTCCAAGTTTGCTCATATGTTTTTCAAACCCGCCGCTGCATTTCAGAAGCGGATCCAGGAAGCTGATGGGTCACGAGCAAACCTGCCGGCGCCAGCCGATAAACCCGCGCAATTTGGCCTCGGAATCAAACGCGAGCCTGCGCGCCACTACTAATTAGCAAGAATCACACTGAGGACATTCTTGGCGACCTTGCTAACAAGGGAGCCCGGAAGACTCTAATTAAGGAGAAATAGATGCCTACTTTTGTTTACATGACTAAATGCGACGGATGCGGCCACTGCGTTGATATCTGTCCATCTGACATCATGCATATCGATAAAACCTATCGTCGCGCCATGAATATCGAACCCAATATGTGCTGGGAGTGCTATTCCTGTGTCAAGGCATGCCCGCAGAACGCCATTGATAATAGAGGTTACGCTGATTTCGCACCGATGGGCCATAGCGTTCGCGTGTTGCGAGAAGAAGAAAAAGGCACCATTTCCTGGAAAGTTAAATTCCGGAATGGTGAGGTCAAGGATTTTGTGTCGCCGATCACCACGCAGCCTTGGGGTGAAAAAATTCCAAAGCTGGCTGAACTGGCGGAACCCACGCAAGAAGAAGTCGATTCACAACTTCTCTGGTCTGAGCCAGATGCGCTTAATATTGAGCGCGGCCTTCCGGAGATCGATAAAAGCAAATTCAAACAGGGAGTGTATTACTAATGGGTTTTAAAACCGTATTTGAAGATTGCGACATCCTCGTCGTTGGTGGCGGGATGGGCGGAACAGGCGCGGCTTACGAGGCACGCCATTGGGGGCGCGACATGAAAATCGTCGTTGCCGAAAAAGCTAACATCGACCGCAGTGGTGCCGTCGCGCAGGGACTCTACGCAATCAACTGCTACATGGGCATGCAGTGGGACGAGAACCAACCCGAAGATCATGTTCGCTATGCCCGAAATGATCTTATGGGAATGGTCCGTGAAGACCTTGCCTATGATATGGCTCGGCACGTTGATTCCACAGTTCATAAGTTTGAAGAATGGGGCCTTCCCTTAATGCGCGATCCTGAAACGGGTCGGTATCAGCGAGAAGGCAAATGGCAGATCATGATCCACGGCGAAAGCTATAAGCCAATCGTCGCAGAGGCCGCCAAAAAGTCCGCAGACAAGATCTATAACCGGATCATGGTCACCCACCTCCTGATGGACGAAAGCAAAGAAAACCGCGTAGGCGGTGCGATTGGCTTCAACGTGAGAACGGGCGATTTACACGTCTTTAAAGCAAAGGCCACTATTGTGGGCGCGGGCGGCGCGTCACACATCTACAAACCGCGTTCTGTTGGCGAGGGCATGGGACGCACCTGGTATGCCCCATGGAGTAGTGCTTCTGCCTACGCGCTACCAATCATGGCGGGCGCCAAAATGACGCAAATGGAAAATCGTATTGTGCTTTGTCGTTTCAAAGACGGATACGGACCTGTGGGCGCCTACTTCCTCCACTTAAAAACTTACACCCAAAACGCATACGGGGATGAGTACGAATCAAAGTGGTACGACAACACTAAAGAGCTCGTCGGAGATTACATTGACCATCACCCGACACCGACCTGTCTTCGAAACCATGCATTCCTGAAAGAAGTGGCAGCGGGCCGTGGCCCCATCCATATGGTCACAAAAGAAGCGTTCCAGGATACCCACAAAGAAACTGTGGGTTGGGAAAACTTCCTCGGCATGACCATCTCCCAAGCTGTTGTCTGGGCTTCTCAAGATATCGATCCTCGGTATACCAACCCTGAGCTGACGACATCAGAGCCTTACGTCATGGGCTCCCACGCAACGTGCTCTGGCGCGTGGGCCAGTGGGCCAGAAGACGTATCTCCGAGCGAGTATTTCTGGGGCTATAACCGGATGATGACCGTTGAAGGCCTGTTTGGTGCGGGAGATGCGCTGGGCGGAACCGCGCACGCATTCTCCTCTGGGTCGTTCACAGAAGGTCGTCTCGCCGCAAAAGCGGCGGTGAAATATGTCCGCGAGCGGGCCAACGAGAAGATTGTGATCTCCGATAAGCAAATCGAGGAGCGTCGCGAAGAGATCTATCGACCGCTTGAGACCTACGAAGTGGGCCGTAATGAAATCGTGGGTGGGACCGTATCTCCAAGCTACATCCTTCCGATTCAAGGGCTTCAGCGCCTGGAGAAACTGATGGATGAATATGCCGGGGGCCTCACGGTCAACTACATGACCAATGAACCCCTTCTGCTTAGAGGTCTCGAACTCCTGAAAACAATGCATGAGGATTTTGAATTCCTGGGTGCTGAAGATTTGCATCAGCTACAGCGCGCGTGGGAACTCAAACACCGAGCAATCGCTTCTGAGTGTGTTGTGCAGCACACCCTGTTTCGAAAAGAAACGCGGTGGCCGGGGTACTACTATCGCGGTGATGCCATGCAGCTTGATGATGAAAACTGGCATGTCCTTACCGTGTCTCATCGGAATCCTGAATCCGGAGAGTACACAATGGAAAAGGCGCCCGTGTATCACATCGTCGATTAACCAGCCGGTGTTCTCTAAAACGGGCCCACAGGGGCCCGTTTTTTTTGCACCAATTCTGCTATCACGAACACCTTATTCACTGGACATAACAACGATCACGTATAGTCAACTCTAACTTTCTTAAATTTTCGCATCAAACATGCCAATAGATTCAAATTTCAGAAACGAACACCTCGCCGGTGAAACTAACCTTGGCGCTTCCGCCCAAGAAATTGATGCACTATTAACGCCGATTCTGGATCAGGGCGGAACGCGAGACCAAATCTCTGAACTGCTCCGCCGTTCGTGGACCCATCTTCAGGACCTTCGGGAAATTCTCACAACGATCAATACATGCGGCCAGACTATTCCGTCATCCAATCTCGACCAGGCAATACGCCTTAAAGAGGCTGACGCCCTTGATATTCCGGGTATTGGGTCTGCCGTTAAATCATATCTCTCAGAACCCGCAACCCAGCAACTCGACGAATCCATCCAAGCCAAACTGCTTTACGCCCTTTCATTAGTGGCCTTGATTTCGCAAGCTTATCGAGATGGCGCACGATATCTCGAAAAGGCCTCTGAACTCTGTCAAAGTCATCCGCAAGACCGTTGGCAGTTTGAAAACGCACGCGCTCAAGCGCTGACAGATTTAGGTCGCGAATTCCTTGATAATCAAGCGCTGACAGAGGCCGTGGATTTATTTGAATTATCAGTCCTTCCTCTTGTTGATAAAGAAAAAGACCCTCATCAGTGGGCTATCTCAAAAACGCGCCACGGTGTCGCGCTAGGCGTTTTAGGACAGCGACAGAAAGGCACAAAAATGCTTGAGCACGCAATTCACTCATTTAATGAAGTCATCGACGCTTGCGATAGTGATTCCGAACCAATGGAGTGGGCAACAGCACAAAACAGCTTAGGAAACGCACTGGGTATTTTGGCCCATCGTCAAAATGATCTCGAAATGCTTGAGTCCGCTGCAAATGCTTTTGAAAGTGCATTATCAATTCGCTCACAAGAAAGCTGTCCGTGGGATTGGGCCGCCTCCCAGAATAATTTGGGTGCTGTTCTTCAAAGCCTTGGTCAGCGGAAAAATGATGCGCAACTCCTAAAGCGATCAGTTGATTGTTACAAGCTGGTGTTACTTGCTTGGACGCGCGACCGTGCACCCCTGCATTGGGCAACCACATTCAATAATCTTGGCACTGCACTTCGGGCACTTGGCGAGAAACGAAAAGGTCCCCGAACACTCGAGCAAGCCGTCGCGGCCTATCGAAATGCACTTGCGGAGCGCACTCGTGAGCGTGTGCCTCAGCAGTGGGCGATGACCCAAAATGATCTCGGCACCGCTTTGCAAAAACTGGGTGAGCGCACTGAAGATATCAAATTCTTCAATGAAGCGATCAACGCTTACCAGAGTGCGCTTCTTGAATGGACGCAAGAGAAAAGTCCCATGACTTGGGCGATGACGGCCGCTAATTTGGCAATTGCTCAAAAAAGTCTGGCAGAACGTTTAGGTGACGCCGGCACCGCAGGCCTCGCTTTATCAAGCTTTGAGGCTGTCGCTGAGGTTTTTCGAAGCGCGAGTCACGCGAGGTATTATCAGTTCGCCACAGAGCAAATAGCAAAAACCCGAACCTTGCTCGATAGCCTAGCGACCTCCTGAATCGACATGATGCTCTGCATCTTCGAAGAGACCCGTTGCGTTTAACCTGAACAATACGAACGTGAGATCGTCAGGTTTAGAGGGTAGTCCTTCTTGCGCGTTGGTCATACGGCTGATCGCAGTGTCGGCTAGCATCTGAGCGGACTCTTCTAGCTCTCCTGACTGAATAATCTCGATAATCTCGGAGACATAAAGATTATCCCAAAGCCCATCGGACGCAATCAGAACCGTATCTCGAGCAGCGAGTTTGGCCTCATGCTTTTCAAGCCAAAAAGCCGGATCGCCCAACATATTATTTAGATAATGACGCTTTGGATGATGTAACGCCTCTCTTTCATCGATAAGACCAAGCGTTTCGCTGACACCTACCGGTGAGTGACTATCCACACGGAGCTTCACTCGCCCTCTTTGACCCACCACCAACATGAGTGAGTCTCCCGCATGAATGCTCAACACTGAACCCTCTGGCTTTACTAGGGTTATTGAAAGCGTCGTAGCCGCCCTCGGAATTTCTTTCAGTAATTCTTTATTTACATCTTTTATTAAATCTTCAAGACAAGGCCTATTCTTGCGTTGGATCCACCTGCCAATCTTTTCGATAACAAATTCAGAGGCTTCACGCCCTTTGGGTAGTCCACCCACGCCATCTGCAACCGCAAGGCACACCTCACCGGTATCCATCTCAAAAATGCCCATTGCATCCTCATTCACTCCGGGTTGCCCTGGGCAGGGTTGAGTAAAGACAACCGCTTGTCCAGATTCCAGAACGACGAGATGCGGCGCATCCAGGCGTTCACCGCTCAGGGACAATGGTGTCTGCAAAATCTTAGACTCGATCATTGTTTGCGCGACCTATTGCCACTCCATAAACTCTAAGTGCCGGCACAGTTGGCCCGCACTTTTGAATTCTTTTGCGATGAGGGATCGCTTCAAGCCCTTACAGATATCCTTAACTTCCTGTGGATGACGGCGATACCGACGGGCCCCTCCAATCGCATCATAAAAAATCCGGATAAGATCAAACACGTCGTGTTGTATATGTTCAGCATTCGGGGCTCCCCAACTAAACATATCCAACAGTTTAAGATCGAATCCAAGCCCGTGACGAAGCACAATGACATTATCACTATGTAGATCGCCATGGTACTCCCCAACATTATGGATCGCCTCTATACCCAGTGCGACCGCATGCAAGAGATGAAGGCCTTGAAATGCACCGAGACATCGGCCGGGCTGCCGTTTCAAGAAATCCGATAGCAACTCCCCCTCCACATATTCCGACACTAAAAAAGAAACCGTGGTGTCGTTAAACTGAAAACTGTCGCGGGTGTGGTACTGAATAACCACTGGGCAATGCCGAAGCTTATGAAGTTTTCGGGCATAAAACCGTAAGGCCCGATTACCCGGGTTACGATGAGGGAAAAAGATTTTTACGGTGCGCTCGATTCGAGTCCCTTTTTCTCTGACCAGATAAACTTCGCCTTCCCACCCCGCGCCCAGACGAGAGACCACTTCATACTTGCCCCCCAGTTGACTGCCAGAATGAAGATCAAAACTAGTGATGCGGGGAGAGGGTTTTTTCATGCGGTCAAATCAATCATGAGCCAGAAATAATTCCATCATCTGATGATCGATCCCGGCATCCAGAAACACATCGCCATAAACCGAAAAACCAGCGCGTTTGTAGAACGGAATAGCAGGTAACTGCGCTCCCAGATAAACTCTCGTCAAATTATGTTTTCGACCCTCTTTAACAAGCTCGTCCAGCAGCGCTCTTCCGATCCCCTTCTGTCGATATGCCCTTAACACCGCCATGCGCCCGATTTTTCCACAAGTTAACATTCGACCCGTCCCCACAACTTGAGCATCATCGATAAAAGCAGCCACGTGAATGGCGGTCTCATCTTCGCCATCGACCTCTAACTCAGGGGGAACCCCCTGCTCGTTGACAAACACCTCGTATCGAATTCGGCAGAGGTCCTGCTCATCAGTGCGCCAGTCCGCCAATCGAGTTGAAAACATCAAGAAGGAAATAAAAAAACGGCGGCGCAGCTAAGGGCGCGATGAGGGATCATCGTCATCAAGGCGGTCAAATTCGGCGATACCGGCTTCCATCTCGCGATCAAGCGCCTCGTCTTCAACGCTTGCTGCATCAGCCTGTGCTCGAGTTTGAGGCTTAATTGATTTAGAGACATAAAGTCCAAGTTCAAAAAGAACCCAAACTGGAATCGCCAGCATCAGTTGAGAGAAAATATCAGGCGGTGTCATCAACATGCCGACGACAAAGGCTCCAACAATAATATAGGGCCGCTTCGCGGCAAGGCTCTCGGGCGTTGTCATCCCCATACGAACGAGTAACACGGTAGCAACAGGCACCTCGAACGCTAAACCGAATGCAAAAAAGAGCTTAAGAACAAAGCTCAAATATGAACTGATATCTGTCATCACCAAAACACCCTCGGGTGCGGTGCTGGTGAAAAAAGCGAAAATCACCGGAAACACAACGAAATATGCAAACAAGATTCCAAGATAAAAAAGAACACTGCTTGAAATTAATAAAGGAACCGTTAAGCGTTTTTCATGATCGTATAGACCTGGCGCAACAAACGCCCATAGTTGGTACAGAAGGTAGGGCATTGCCACAGCGGTTGCGAAGGCAAATGCAAACTTAAATGGCACAAAGAAGGGGCCGTGGGGCTCGGTAGAAATCATCGAGTTACCCGCTGGCAGAGCCGCCATCAGGGGTTGTGCGAGATATTCGTAGAGTGTGTTCGCAAATGGTGCTGCGGCGATAAACAAGACCAATACTGCCCCGCCGCCCCGCATAAGGCGATCCCGAAGCTCCAAAAGATGCGACATAAATGTCGCGCCCGGCGCATCTGGACGATTCGTAGATTCGTTCACCGACTGCTACTTTAATTCGTGCCGGATTTATCGGCGATGTCTTGATTCATCGCGTTGGCAGATTCTTTAATGGAGTCGACGACATCACCCATCGCATCATCTTTCGCTATCGACTCCGCCGTCTTTGTAAGATCACTCTTGATGCTGGTTACTTCCTCACCGAGTTTTCGCATGTCGGCTAATTCACTTTCTCTTATTTCCCGATCGATATCGGTCTTGACTGCCGACACCATGCTGCGCGCACGGCCCACCCACATACCCGCGGTTCTTGCGGCGCGCGGCAAACGCTCTGGACCCAGCACAATTAGTGCTATAGCAGCAATAATAACGATCTCAAGAAAGCCTATATCAAACATAACGCTTCTTCAGAATCGATTAGACTTTCGCGTCGTTTTTTTCCGAATCTGACTCTTCGGACGACTCAGCAAGACTCTCTGTTGATGAGGCTGCATCGCCCTCAGAGGGTTCATCGCTATTGGCGCCATCCTTCATCGTACTGCGAAATCCTTTGACCGCACCTCCAAGGTCAGATCCAAGATTTCTTAATTTCTTGGTCCCAAACAACAGAAGTACGATAACCAACACAATCAGCAACTGCCAAATACTTATACCACCTAATCCCATTACTTTCTCCTATCTGCCGACGAGGTGAATGTTTATTCATTCACCTGAAGGACGAATTTCATTTCCAGATCGGCAACGCCGATACCCTCTCATAATAACCGCTTTTAAAAAGTCTGGGAATACTCTGATTTTTAAAAGAAATCTGAGCAGTTAACCTAGGATGCGGGTGCAAATTTACACTCCACAACATTATCCCTTCTCAGCGATACATTTCTTTTGGATCTTTAAGCACTGGATCGACATCTTCCCATTGATCGTCTTTGAGCCGCTTATAAAAACAACTATGCCGGCCTGTGTGGCAGGCGATTCCGCCTTCTTGGTCAATTTGCATCAGAATCACATCGCTGTCACAGTCCAATCGAATTTCGCTGATTTTTTGCACATTGCCAGACTCCTCTCCCTTTCGCCACAGTTTTGCCCTGGAGCGAGACCAATAAACCCCTCGACCGGTTCGAGCCGTTTCTAGCAAAGCCTCTCGATTCATCCAAGCGACCATCAACACACGACCGCTCTTTGCTTCTTGGGCGATGGCAGGCACGAGCCCATCGTCTGTCCACCTGATTTGCTCTAGCCAGTCCATATCAATTCCTCAATTAACATTAAAGATTCACCTCAATCCCACGCTCGCTCATATGAGTCTTTGCTTCCCGAATTGTATACTCGCCAAAATGAAAAATGCTCGCTGCAAGTACCGCATCCGCACCCCCCGTGAGCACCCCCTGAGCAAGATGCTCAAGCGTGCCCACACCGCCTGAGGCAATTACGGGAATCGGCACTGCATCACTTATCGTCCGAGTCAGTTCGAGATCAAATCCATCCTTGGTCCCATCGCGATCCATGCTGGTCAGGAGGATCTCTCCTGCCCCGCGGCGAGCCATCTCCACCGACCATTCACGCGCGTCAATCCCGGTTGTTTTTCGGCCACCATGGGTAAACACTTCCCAATGGTTACCACAGCGCTTCGCATCGATGGCAACGACAATACATTGCGCACCAAAATACTGGCTCGCCTCCGTGACCAGATCAGGGCGAACAATCGCAGCTGTGTTTATGGAAACCTTATCAGCCCCCGCGAGCAACAGCCGATGAATATCATCAATCTCCCGAATGCCGCCACCGACGGTCAATGGAATGAAAACTTCAGCTGCAACTTCACGCACGACATCGATCATGGTGTCTCGGGCGGATGAACTTGCCGTAATGTCCAAAAACGTAATTTCATCCGCCATTTGTTGGTCATATCGTTTTGCGACAGCAACCGGGTCTCCCGCATCCCTTATATCCACAAACTTGACACCTTTAACCACACGACCCTCATCAACATCAAGGCACGGGATAATTCGAGTTGCCAAGCCCACAATCAAATCCTATCTATGCTTTGGCCCATTGCGGCCACTTGTCCCTCGCAGAAATCGAGGGTGCCTTCATAAATCGCTCTTCCGGTGATAACGCCTTCGATACCCGACTCTTCAACCGTGACCAGCCTTCTTATATCCTCTAAATCAGAAATACCGCCGGATGCAATCACAGGAATTTGAATCGCTTTTGCCAGCTCTGACGTTGCTTCTACATTTACCCCGCTGAGCATTCCATCACGATCAATATCGGTATACACAATCGCAACCACACCATCGGCTTCAAAATGTTTCGCCATATCAATCACCTTATGGTCAGATGTTTTTAGCCAACCATCTGTTGCGATCGCGCCATTCTTAGCGTCAAGCCCAACAATAATATGGCCAGGAAACTGCTGACATAGATCACTGACAAACGCGGGATCGTTTACCGCTTGCGTTCCAATGATCACGTATCGAACGCCCGCGTCGAGATAAGCCTTTACCGTTTCTGTATTTCGAATACCGCCGCCAACCTGCAGCGGCACGTCTGGATATGTGTTCGCAATCTTTTGAATAATGGACGCGTTCACCGGTCGACCCGCTACAGCACCATCAAGATCCACAAGATGAAGACGCTTTGCGCCTTGGGAGACCCATCGAGCCGCTGCCTGCATTGGATCACTATCGTAAAGCGTCTCATCCGACAAGTCGCCTCGTCGCAATCGTACACAGCGACCCTCTTTGATATCTATAGCTGGAATGAGAAGCATGAAAATGAAGCCTTTGAATTTTTAATGTAGGGATTAATACTGCACGATCAGAATGACCGCTGTGAGCTGACTTTTACCTAGATTGCATTCAAGCATCGCCGTCCCAACAAACAAAATTTTCGAGCAATTTCAAACCTTGCTCATGACTCTTCTCCGGGTGGAACTGGACTGCAAAAATATTCGCTCGGGCAATCGCACTCACGAATTCACCTCCGTAATCACTTGTTGCTGCAACAGACGATGACTCGGTTGCGAGCGCGTAATAGCTATGAACAAAATAAAATCGGGAATCCTGCGGAATGCCTCTCCAGACCGGATGATCACTGCTTTGCCGAACATTGTTCCAGCCCATATGAGGCACCTTTAACTGCGGCCTGCGATCCACAGATCGGCAAAAACGGTGAACCTCGCCATCAAAAAGACCCAATCCCTCACATCCACCGTCTTCTTCACTGCGATTAAATAAAGCCTGCATACCGACGCAAATACCCAACACAGGCTTTGACGAGAGGACGCTCAACACGGGGTTACGAAGCTGACGTTCATCGAGCGCCTTGAACCAGGAGCCGATTGCGCCTTGCCCTGGAAGGACAACCCGATCCGCTTTTTCGAGACGCAATAAATCTGAGGTCACCTCGACCTCGGCACAAGGCGCTACTTTTTCAAACGCTTTGGCAACCGAATGCAAATTACCGGTGCCCAGATCAACAACCACAATGCGGTGCATCTACCCCTGCAAAGACCCTTTTGTGGAGGGGACTGATCCACCCAGCCTTGAATCTAACGTTAACGCCATTCTCAAAGCCCGCCCAAATGCTTTGAATATCGTTTCAGCCACATGGTGCGTGTTTTGACCCCTCAGGGAATCGATATGAAGGGTGACGTGCGCATGATTACAAAAACCTTGAAAAAACTCATGGAACAAATCGACATCAAAATCTCCGACTCTTGCGCGCGGCCAACTGACGGCAAATTCAAGACCCGGGCGCCCCGAGAAATCAATCACAACCCGACTCAATGCCTCGTCCAGTGGCACATAAGCGTGCCCATAACGACTGATGCCGCGCGGCTCGCCAACGGCTTGTGTAATTGCCTGACCTAATGAGATGCCGACATCTTCAACGGTGTGATGTGCATCGACAGCAAGATCACCTTTTGCTTTGATTTCTAGATCAATCAGGCTATGGCGAGCGATCTGCTCGAGCATATGATCAAAAAAAGGTAGGCCAGTATCAAGCTTAGCCGAACCGCTGCCGTCGACATCAAGAGCGACATGGATATCGGTCTCGCGGGTCGTGCGCGTTATTTCTGATGTGCGACTCAGCATAAGATACCTTCCAAAAGAATGAAGCTAAATTCTAACTAATAGACTGGCCGCGAATTGTAACAAACAAGCGGCTCTAGATTGAATCGGGCCTTTATTTAATGGCGATTACTGGAGAATCACCCTAACGAGTCGTTCAGCGCATCGACAAAAGCGGCATTCTCAAGAGGCGTGCTTACGGTAACGCGCAGGCTATCAGTCAGTAATGGGTGGGCGCCGTTCAGGTTTTTAACTAAAA
Organism: Candidatus Thioglobus sp.; assembly: GCA_004212795.1. Taxonomy (GTDB): domain Bacteria; phylum Pseudomonadota; class Gammaproteobacteria; order Arenicellales; family UBA868; genus UBA868. The sequence goes on along the minus strand of SHBR01000004.1, from coordinate 56,318 downwards.
CACCCTGACGCTGAAGATCAGCGTGCACCGAATCACCGGTGCCCGCAGGGACTCGAAACAAAATGAAGTTTGCCGCACTTGGGTACGCTGTTATCCCAGATATCTTTTTCAGTGATTCAAAAAGCGTGGCTCTTGCGTCGCAAATCAATCTCGATTTGTCATCAAACCAGTCCATCTGCCGGAGCGCGAATTCGACGCTCATCTGCGTCATTGAATTGATGTTGTAAGGTAATCGAACTTTATTTAACGTTTCAATGACATCAGGGTGGCCTGACAAAAACCCTAAACGCAGGCCAGCGAGTCCCAATTTAGAGAGTGTTCGCATGACCACCACATTGTCATAGGCAGGCGCTTGATCCAAGAAACTTTGGCCACTAAACGCATGATAAGCCTCATCAACAACTACCATTCCCGAGCACCTTCTTGCAATCTGATCGATAGCCTCGTGCGTGCAGACGTTCCCGGTTGGATTGTTTGGATTAGCAAGAAAAACGCAGCAAGGATCATGTTTTTCAATCGCATCAAGCAGGGCTTCCGTGTCAATCGAAAAATCATCCTTTCGAGGTGTCGCAACATAGTCTGAACCGGTAATCGCTGCAATCACCCGATACATTGAAAAGCTGGGCTCAGGTGCCAACATCGTTCGCCCCGGACCCCCAACTGTCATCGACACCATCTGGATCAGTTCATCCGACCCATTGCCGAGTAATATGTCGAGTTTCCTTGGCACCTCAAAAACCTGACGGAGAGTCTTTGCCAGCCCCAGTGCTTGCCCGTCAGGGTAGCGATTCAGCGAGACATGGCGTAACTCTTCAAGCCAAGCATCTTTGAGTTCACGATCCCAAACATATGGATTCTCCATTGCATCAAGCTTGATCAATCCTTCTGCTGGCGCAACCGCATAGGCAGTTAAATTCTGAATCCGTGAATGCGCCCAACGCTTGATCACCGAGCCACTAGTCATCTGGATTTACCTTCTGTGGATCTCCGCGAAACTCCGCTGATCGCGCATGTGCCGTTAAACCTTCAGCTCGCGCAATCAAACTGGCAATACCAGAGAGCGTCGCGGCGCCTGCTCGCGAGCAATCAACAACACTCGATCGCTTTTGAAAATCATAAACACCCAAAGGAGAGCTAAAACGCGCAGTTCCCGAAGTTGGAAGCACGTGATTGGGGCCCGCACAGTAATCCCCAAGGGACTCTGCGCTGTAGTAGCCACAAAAAATTGCGCCCGCATGCCGTATTTTTGGAATCCAGTCTCGAGGCGCTTTTATCATCAATTCCAGATGTTCTGGCGCAATTTTATTCGCTACTGAAATTGCTTCATCGAGAGAGTCGACTTCGATCAGTGCGCCATAATCAGATAGCGCCTGCTCGATGATTGACCTGCGCTCCATTGTCGGCAGTAAGCGATTGATGGCCTGGCTCACCTGGATCCTAATTTCACGCCCGACACAAATCGCGATGGATTGCGCCTGCTCATCGTGTTCAGCTTGAGCAAAAAGATCCATCGCTACCCAGTCTGGATCTGCGCCTGCATCACAAATCACAAGCACCTCTGAAGGGCCTGCGATCATATCAATCCCGACCAACCCAAAGACCTGTTTTTTTGCAGTGGCAACGTATTGATTGCCCGGACCCACAATCTTATCCACTTTAGGCACCGTTTCCGTTCCGTGGGTAAGCGCTGCTACCGCCTGCGCACCGCCAATTCGAAAAATACGATCGACTCCCACAATATCTGCACTCGCGAGAACCGTTTCATTAATTCGACCATTTGGCGTTGGAACCACCATGACAACCTCTTCAACCCCGGCTACTTTCGCAGGAATCACATTCATCAACACGGATGACGGATAAGAAGCCTTCCCCCCGGGTACATAGACCCCTACCCGATCCAAAGAATTTACCTGTTGACCATACCGGCTTCCATCCGGTCGCTCGCGTTGCCATGAGCTTTCTTTTTGTTCTTCATGAAACTCCCGAATTCGATCCGCGGCTTCTAGAAGGGCCGTTTCAAGATCTGGATCGATACTTTGACGTGCCACCGCCCAGCGAGATTTTGGAATCTCAAGATCTTCGCCAATGGATGCTGAAAATTGATCAAACTGACGCGTGAACTCGAGTAACGCTTGATCCCCTCCGAGACGCACTTGATCAATGATTCCCCGGACTGTTTCGTCAACCTCTGCGCTTGTTTCAGTCTGACGATCGAGAAGATTCGATAGAGTGCTATCAAAATTTTTATCCCTGATCGTAAGTTGCTTTATTTCAGTTGACATTGAATTAATGAGTTGTCCGTTAACTGTGGCGTTTTAAAAAACGAATAAAGTCAGTCACTCAACAGGGGTCGCCCGCAACAGACTTGAATCCGAAATCCGTCTGATATCTGCGCCGCACTGGAGCAATTTTTCTTCGATACAATCGTAGCCGCGGTCGATATGGTAAATACGATCTATTATGGTTTCGCCCCTCGCGACAAGACCAGCAAGGACCAAACAAGCAGACGCTCTCAAATCGGTAGCCATAACCTGCGCGCCACCCAGCTTCTGGACGCCCCGAATCACCGAAGTATTGCCATGCAATTCGATCTGCGCACCCATTCGCTGCAACTCATGCACATGCATAAACCGATTTTCAAAAATATGCTCAGTCACTGACGCTGAACCTTCTGCAACACAATTCAGGAGCATAAATTGTGCCTGCATATCGGTTGGGAAGCCTGGATAAGGTGCCGTGCTTACCGTCACCGCTCGGGGTCTAGCGCTCATTGCCAGCGTGATTGAATTCTCCAATATTTCAATCTGAGCGCCAGCCTCACGCAATTTTGAAGTGACTGCATCAAGATGACGAGGGTTTATGTCCTGAATGGCGAGATTACCTTGAGTCGCTGCGGCAGCCACCATAAACGTCCCTGCCTCAATCCGATCGGGAATCACACGATGGACGCCCCCGCCAAGAATCGAAACCCCTTCAATTTCAATAGTATCTGTTCCCGCGCCAGAAATTTTTGCCCCCATTTTGATCAAGCAGTCTGCAAGATCCACAATCTCTGGCTCGCGAGCCGCATTTTCCAACCGCGTACTCCCTTTCGCCAGCGTCGCGGCCATCATTAAATTCTCGGTTCCCGTCACCGTTACCGTGTCGAAGACAATATTCGCACCACTCAAAAAGCCACGGGGTACCGATGCTTTAATGTATCCAAGCTCAACTGACACCTTTGCGCCCATTTGCTGAAGCGCTTTAACATGCAAATCGACGGGACGAGAGCCTATTGCACACCCTCCAGGCAAGGAGACCTCCGCCTCTCCATACCGCGCAAGCAAGGGCCCCAAGACCAAAATCGAGGCGCGCATTGTCTTCACCAGATCGTAAGGAGCGCATCGAGAGTGCAAATTACTTGCCCTTATTCGGACAACTGATTTCTCATCAATTTCAATGTTCGCGCCAAGCCTGCCTAAAAGTTCGAGCGTCGTCGTGATGTCACGCAAATGGGGAACATTCGAGATCAAGAGATCTTGATCGGTCAATAGCGAACTAATTAAAACCGGGAGAGCCGCATTTTTTGCGCCGCCAATACGCACACTGCCGTTCAGCGCACGACCCCCTTTGATCAACAGACTTTCCAATACCCGGAATCCATAAGTAAAAACGATTCGCCCAACGAGTCAAGGCGGCAAGCGCTTAAGTTTACCCGACTAAAAGAAAAAGGCGCCCAAACGGCGCCTTTTTCTTTCTCTTGAATGCGTCATCAAGACCCGGTTTTCGTATCCAATTTGGTCTTGAGTTCTCCATTTTGATACATCTCCATCATGATATCGCTACCGCCAACAAATTCCCCATCAATATACAGCTGCGGAATGGTAGGCCAATTGGAATAGTCTTTGATCCCTTGACGAATCTCATCGTCAGTCAGGACATCGGCTGTATCGAATTCGGTGCCCAGTGCCTGAAGGATTTGAATCGCTCGGCCTGAAAATCCACACTGTGGAAAGTCTCGATTACCTTTCATAAAAAGCACCACCCGATTCGCTTCCACTTTGTCTTTGATTCGCTGGTTAGTATCCATATTATTTACCTGATCGTTATTCCTTGTTTTAATAAATCCACGAAAACACCCTATTGCGCGTTTTTCTCTTTGGACGTAAGCGTACGCATCGATAGCGCGTGAATCTGCGCTTTCATGCGATCGCCTAAGGCGCCGTACACCATTTGATGCTGCTGGATTCGATTTTTTCCTTCGAACCCATCACAAATTATCTCTGCATCAAAATGGTGTCCATCACCCGTGATTTCAACCCTTGAGCCTTCCAGATTTTCCTCAATCCAGCCCTTTATGTCTTCTGGTGTCACCATAGCGTCATCCTTTTTTCACGTCTGGCGTTAAATCCCAATGCTCAGTTAACTTCCGCAGTTTTCTGTTCCAGAGACTCTATCAGTGCATCCAATCCATTATTCGCAATAAATTCACCGTATTGATTTCGGTAACTAATAATTAAACTGATGCCATCGATCTGGATATCGTAGATCTGCCAACCCGCATCTGCATCTCTCAAGCAATAATAATCAACCTGAACTGATTGTTGTCCAGAAAGTACTAATTCCGAAGGCACGACCGAAATCCGCCCACCGCCACGCACACTGACCTCTCCAAAGCGCATTTCCTGCTCGCCAGTATACTCAAACATTGCACTCGCGTAACTCCGCATAATAAGGTCTTTAAAGCTTTCAGAAAAACGCTGGCGCTGTGTCTCACTGGCTGCCTTGGCATAATCGCCCAAAATCAGTCGCGAAACTCTATCGAGCGCGATTCTCGGTACCACAATTCTGTCCACGAGTTCATAAAGCGCGAGACGGTCTGCCTCTAACTCTGCCCGACGGCTTTCAAGCTCGGCAACAACCTCATTGACGGTACTGCGAATCATCTCATCGGCACTTTTCTCGGCCCACGCGAGATTGATCCACCCACTCAAAAGCCCTATGGCCAACATTATGTTGGTGATCCTGTAACGACGATGAAAGGTTTTGGAGCGCGACATGTAATTGGGGTTTTCCGGAATATCCAGAACTGTATTCTCCAGAATTAACCCGCTAATCACAAATGGTGATTTTCTGTCTTTATGGCAAAAGGACGAATCAGCAAGATAAGCTGCGGTAATAAGGTAAGAGAAGCAAAAAGTGCAATGGCCATTCCGAGCGCGGTTAAAAGGCCAAAAAAGATTGTCGGTAGAAAATTAGATAGCACCAAAATTGAAAACCCTACTATTATCGTGGTAGCTGTGTAAAAAATGGCCCGGCCGATGTTGGCGTGGCAGTAGTGGAGCGTCGCCACGTAGTCGCCGAGACGTGGCAGCTCGGTTCTGAATCGATACAGATAGTGAATACTGTTATCCACCGCGATTCCAAGCGTAATTGAGGCGATCGTAATCGTCATCATATCCATCGGGATCCTTAACCACCCCATCAACCCCAGAATGATTGATGCAGCCAATATGTTGGGAACCACGCCAATCAAGGCTAATTTGATTGATCGAAACAACACAAGCAACATGACTGCGATTCCCAGCATCACCACGCCCAAACTTTTGATTTGAGACTCAAAAAGGCTCTGAAGCATATTGTTGTATAGAACAACAAGTCCTGAGATCTGAAAATTCTGAGACTTAAGATCAAGCTCTTTTTCTAACCCAACCTGGATTTCTTTCAGTAGATCATTGCGTCTCAGGTTTGGCAATGAATCTTTCACTCGGGCCGATAGCCTGACTTCATTTCTCTCGATTGACACATAAGGCGTTAGCAAAGCCGCTTTTAGATCAGCAGGCATCCGTTTGTACAGAACGGCCAACTCAAACGCATCAAAAGTCTGCTGGCTAATTGATTCACCCACTCGGATCAACGATGCCAATGAAAGCACCTGACCCACTCCATATTGACGCTGGAGAAAATCGTGAACCGCCGACACCGTCTCTATTTTCTGCGGCGTGAACCAATAATCGACCGGGTCTCCCTGCGACACGCTCCCCAGCAGCAAGTCCAGCTCGTCATCTTGCTCATCCTGTGCCTCATTAATAGACGGCTCAGGATCAAACCGAATCAAGACCTCGAGTGGAGTGGTTCCGCCTAACTCGCGATCGATGAGTTTGAGACCCTGATAGATCTCCGTCCCCTTGCCAAAATAATTTATGAAACTATTCTCAACCTGTAATTTCGAAATTCCAACTGCGCCGAATATTCCAAGCAAGAGAGAGACAGAAATCACCCACCGGCCATGTTTCGCCGAGAGGTGGGAAAGCCATCCGGTGATCCGTGTGCCCGGTGACTGCCGGTCGTTCGTGATAGCAGGCTTTTGCAATACGGCAGCTGCCGTCGGAAAAAATAGAAACGAAACGAGAAATGTCACTAATAATCCAATCGACATCATCCAGCCAAAATCAATAACAGGCTTAATGCTGCTTAACACTAGGGAGCCGAAGGCTAAAACAGTGGTTAATGCTGTGTAGAAACAAGGCCAAACCATCTTTCGCATCGTGACCCACAATGTCTCCTGATATGACCAGGATGAATTTTCAGCTGCGAGCTGTCGATAACGAACGACGAGATGGACATTCATCGACATCGTAAGAATCAACATCAGAGAAATAAAATTCGAGGAGATAACGGTCACTTGCCAGCCCGCCATCCCGAGCAGGCCAATCATTATCATTCCTGCGTATGCGCAGCTTGCTAATGGCAAAACAACCCATCTTGCCGAGCGAAAAATCACAGCAAGCATCACGATCAAAAAAATCATGACGCCGGCACCAAATTTAATGAGGTCATTTCGAATAAACGAAATCATGTCATCCGCGATCATTGAAACACCGCCCAACATGAGATGACCCATCGGTCGATATTTGTCGAGTACCTGACGGATTGATGCAATCGTTTCATGATTCAACTGATTTACTTCATCTTTAAGACGCTGATATTCCACAGACACGTCATCCAAGCGCAGCTTTTGTTCTTCACTAATGCTGCCTTGACTCATTTTGAGAGAAAGCCTGCGCTTTAAATTTTTTACTCGCTCGAAATCGGAGTTGTTGACCAAATTAAGTTGAAGTGCTGTCGTCATTCCGTCAACGCTCACGACAAGCTCTGAAAATACCGGACTATTAATAAGTTCCATCCGGGCACGATCAAAATCAATGTCAGGATCACGCAATGTCCTAAAGTTGCCGGCGAGTTCCGTCAAAGAACCCCCACTCTGCGAAAGCAGAGGGACATCCAAAATCGAATTAACCGATTCAACGCCTGGAATTTCAGTTAACTCTGATGCGAGCAACTCCATCTGGTCTAAAGTGACGCGATTAAATAAAGGCGCATCGGGCACAATGGCGACGACCAAAAAGTTTTTTGATCCATATCGATCAGAAAGCTCTCGATAGGCCTTGAGGTCCTGATCATCATCCAGCAGAAGCGAATCAGCTGAGGCGTCCAATCTAAAATCTTGGGCGTGCCACGTAAAGCAACCCAAAATCACGAGCAATACAATAAGCAGCGGCCACGGATTTAAGAGTACCCACTTTTTATATTGTTCAATAAAAACGTTCATGCGTCACCCATAAGATCGGCCAGGATTCGAGCTTGAGCCGCGTGATGATAAGCGGACTCTTGATGATTGAAAATCAACGTGCACTTCTCGCAGTTAAGACGTTTCATCTTTTCAAGATTCTCGCGGATTAGAAGCAATTGTCCCCGCGAAGAGTACACGATCGCAAAGAGATTTGGCTTCATTTCTGGTAGTTGATCATCAATACCACTTCGACCGTATTTATCGGGCACATGATCACACCCAGATGTATCGACGCAGACAATCGCACGGGAGAGACCGGCTTGAACAGTTTCATACTCATCATGTTTTATCAGTTTAGCTCTAGTGCTCTTACAAATCACAGCTTCTAACTGTCCTTGAAAGTGATTCTCAAACATCTGAAACTTGCAGCTCAGCTCGTTTGATCGATTTTGGAGAAAAAACTTAGGGTCAATTTCCAAAATAAATCGAAAATCAGAATCGGTATCTTCGACCCACTGGTCGATCGTATCCACGCTGAGTTTTAGCACCTCTTCTGACGGCACCACTACGGTCCGAAAATGATTGGCGTACCAGGAAAGCTTCCATTCTTCGGGAAGATCCGGATCGTAAAAGCTCCCATTCCATCTCGGATTCTGCCAACCATAAGTTCCTATTTGAATTGTCATTGGCAACGGGTATGAAAAACGGGAATTAACCTTTATGTCAGCGCGCTTTCCTTTAGAATAACCGGAAACCGTTTAAATTTTGTAAGCGTTTAATTGCGTTATCTCAATACTAAAAAATGACAGAGAGCTCTTTCCTTTCTGATGCTCGGCGCGTAATCGAATGTGAACGCGAGGCCCTTGACACAATAAGCCGCCGCCTCGATTCGGATTTCTCACGGGCCTGTGAAGCTATTATCTCCTGCGCGGGTCGAATCGTCGTCACCGGCACAGGAAAATCGGGTCAAATCGGAAGCAAAATCGCTTCAACTCTTGCAAGCACAGGCACGCCCTCCTTTTTTATGCATTCGGGAGAAGCCAGTCACGGTGATCTTGGCATGATCACGCCAGATGATATCGTTATCGCAATTTCGAACTCGGGCGAAACACCAGAGATTCAGGCCATTGTACCCATCATTAAGCGAATGGAAGTGACGCTAATCGCAATGACTGGAAGTTTAAACTCAACGCTTGCACGCGCATCTACGTTTACCTTGAACATTGGTGTCGATCGTGAAGCCTGTCCTCATAATCTAGCGCCCACTGCAAGCACGACGGCCACACTGGCATTGGGCGACGCACTCGCTGTTTCGGTTTTAAAAGCACGAAACTTTAAGAAAGAAGATTTTGCGCGCTCACACCCAGGCGGAACATTGGGCAAACGTCTTCTGATCTATGTCGAAGATATCATGCACACCGATGACGACCTCCCGATCGTCTCACTAGAGGCGACCCTCGTTGACGCTATCGCAGAGATGTCTCTAAAGCGGCTCGGAATGGTTGGCGTCATTAATGCGGAAGGGTTGCTCGTTGGAATGTTCACCGATGGCGATCTCAGGCGCACGCTATCTCAAAACATAAACGTACATGAAAGCTATATCGAAGCCGTCATGACTTCCTCCCCTCATAAAATATCAAGGAGCATTCTCGCCGTTGAGGCGCTCGAAATAATGCAACTTCACTCGATTAATGGTCTTTTCGTGGTAGATCGTAATGGGCATCCTATTGGCGCTTTAAATGCTCTCGATCTAATTCGAGCGCGCATCCTCTGAGACTAAGATGAAGCAGTACCTCGATCGGGCGATTCTAGTTGCCGTACTCTGCGTCATGGCAGCACTCGGAATCTGGATGCAGATTAGTCTTCTGGAGCCCGTCACAACAGAAACCGTATCTGGACCAGGACGCGAACCTGACTATTACATCCAAAATTTCACCGCCACCGGGCGGGACGAGGTGGGTGTTATTTATGTCCTCAAAGCAGAGAGACTGGTTCACTTTCCCGACGACAATACATCGTTGCTAGATAAACCTAAACTGATTCAATATGAAAAAGGTCAGCCCTCTCGGCGTACAACGAGTGAATCTGGCTGGATGTCAGGAGACGGTAATGAGATCTTGCTAACGGGCGATGTAGAAGTAGAGCAATTCCGCAGTAACGACGACCCTGGCAACATAACACGCACCCAGCGACTTTTAGTTCATTTGGATCGAGACAGTTAGCGCATCAACCAAGGTTGATTTTTGTTAAAATTTAGACATGGCCTACACATTCTTTCTAAGTTTTATCATTTTGCTGCTCTCCACCCTGAACGCGTGGGCGCTTGAGTCTGACCGGAATCAAAGTGTTTTGGTAGAGGCTGACGAGGTAGAGATTGACTTTACCAACGGTAAGCGCATCTATACCGGCAATGTTTCAGTCCGCCAAGGCACCATTCGGATTATTGCAGATCAAATTGAACTTTTTTACGATGGAGAACAGCTCGATCACGCCGTCGCGACTGGAAATCCTGCAGTGTTCCGCCAACGGCCGGATGGAAAAGAACATGATGTCGTGGGCACAGGCCAGACAATCAAGCTCGATGAAGTCAATAACATCGTCACCTTCATTACAAGAGCCCAGCTTCGACAGGATCGAGATGCAATTGAGGGCGAAAAAATCGTCTACGACATGGGGCGAGACCGAATGATCGTCAGAAGTGGAGACGAGGCGCCGACCCGCACCACCCGCGCGGGAGAGGATGCCACGACCGTCCTTAAAGCAAAAGATAATGAACGCCCACGAATGGTTCTTCAGCCTGAATCATCCCAGTCCCGGAATATTGCGACCCGTACTGACTCGCCCGATGTTGCCACCAGCAAGAATACCCAGATCGCTTTCATTGGAAATAACGGCGCCCCAGTTTTTTCCAAACGCAGTATGACCAGTACATCGCTTGGCACGCTCCCAAAAGGGACTGCGGCCCGCGTATTGAGGTCAACTGACGGCTGGGCAGAAATTAATTCGTCCAGAGCGGTTCGGGTATGGGTTTATGGAAAATTTGTCTCAACCAGCTCAGGCATTGGCGTTGCTACTGGATCCAACGTCAGAATTCGATCCATGCCTTCAACGGGCGAGGAATCGGTCATTCTTGGAGAGTTGAACACGGGGCAGCAGGTACGGGTACTGGCAACTAAAGGAAGTTGGAAAAAAATCGAAGCGCCCGAATCGATTAAAGTCTGGACTCCCGCCAGCCGACTTGAATTATCAAATGATATGGAGCGCTGGAAAAAAGATTGGCAAGCGCAGACTCAATCGTCTTCTAACTAGTCGTGCAGATAATGCACCTACTTCTTCTATAAAACGGTCATGAGCTCACTTGCCACAAAAGGCCTTGTTAAGCGCTTTGGTCGAACCACAGTAGTGGATAATGTGGATGTCGCCGTCAGCGGTGGTGAAATCGTGGGTCTGCTGGGGCCCAACGGTGCGGGCAAGACAACCTGCTTTTACATGATCTGCGGTCTGATACGACGGGATAATGGACACATTGTTCTTGATGGTAATGACATCAGCGATCTACCCATGCATGAGCGAGCACGTCGGGGCATTGGCTATCTGCCGCAAGAAGCTTCCATTTTCAAACGTCTCACTGTGAAAGAAAATATCTTAGCCGTCCTCGAGGCTTTGCCAGGGCTCGATCAAAATGGCCGGCAGGCCCGAGCCATGGAAATGATGGAGACTTTCGGCATTGCTCACAAATCGAAAGATTATGGCTATAGTCTTTCTGGAGGCGAGCGGCGGCGGGTTGAGATTGCGCGAGCGGTTTCCCTGAAACCTTCCTTTATGTTGCTTGATGAACCCTTCGCAGGTATCGATCCCATTTCAATCATTGATATCCAGAAGTTGATAAGCGACTTAAAAAAAATGGGTATTGGTATGCTTATTACTGATCATAACGTGAGAGAGACTTTGGGTATCTGTGACAGAGCCTATATTCTGACGCAAGGTCGAGTACTCACCGAGGGCACATCAGACCATATTCTTGCCCACGAAGAGGTCCGGTCGGTATACCTTGGATCAGAGTTTCGACTGTAACCATCTAAAGTTAGCTCACTAATGAAGCATTCTTTGCAAATTCGGCAAAGTCGCCGCCTTCAGCTTAATGCTCAACTTACCCAATCGCTTCGACTCTTACAACTGGGGCGAGTGGACTTGGATCTTGAAATTCAAAATAAACTTGAGACAAATCCATTGCTGGAAGGTGTTGATAGTCTCAATTATTCAGATGACCCAACGCCTTCTGAAGGAGAAATTGAACCCCTGACTCAGACTGAGCCGGAACCCAATCAGGAGTCGCCAATCACCGAATCAGAAATGATTTTGACCGACTATGACAGTCTGCATTGGGATGATCGACCTTATCGACCTCACTCGGAATCTAGCCATGAATTTCGTGCGGAAACCGACCAACCGATGTGGCATGACTCCGGCCAAGATTTAAGAACCCGACTTCTCGAAGAACTTGCGCTGCATAGACTGAGTAGACCTGACGAACTCATTGCCCATGCCCTCATTGGCTCCCTCGATGATCGAGGCTATCTCCCGATTAACTACGATGAATTGCGCAGTATTCTCGATCCGACGGATAGCCCTTCTGATAAAGAAATAGACTCAGTACTACATCTTGTTCAAAGCCTATATTTACCCGGCATCGCAGCACGAGACCTAAGAGAATGCCTAATGCTGCAACTTCACGGTCTAGATAAACAAACCGCCTACATCGAAGACGCAAAAAAAATTGTCAGCAATCATCTTGATCGCCTTGGAAAACATCAGTACACCGCGCTCGGGCAAGAACTTGAAATCGACCAGAGTCGTCTCGCCAAAGTGATCAACCTGATTCAGTCATTGAACCCAAAGCCAGGGGAAGAGCTAACCCCATCTGTTGATCAGGCGATCTCTCCCGACGTGGTCGTCAAGAAAGTTGACCAAGAATGGGTGGTGCGCCTTGTTCGACCAGATGGGTCTGTCATTCGAATCAGTCAAGATTATCGACATTACCAGAATAGTTCTGATAAAAAAACCAGCGAATACATCAAGAATCACCTTCAGGATGCGCAGTGGTTTATTCGAAGTCTTGAGCAGCGTGATCAGACAATTCTCAAGGTCACCCAAACTATTGTGTCGATGCAGCTCGACTTTATGACGTCAGGCGATATGGGTGTGGTTCCCATGACACTGCGCGATATTGCGAATCAACTCGATATTCATGAATCTACTGTCTCGCGGGCCATTGACCAAAAGAATATCCTGACCCCACACGGTTTATTTGCGCTCAAGCATTTTTTCTCCGCAAGTCTAGGCGGATCGAACGGCTCCCAAACCTCTGCGAGAGCGGCGCAAGCCAAAATCCGTAAAGTGATAGAATCCGAATCCGCACAGCAGCCTGTGAGTGATAACCAACTCGTTGCAATGCTAAACGAAGATGGCATCACAATCGCTCGGCGGACTGTCGCTAAATATCGTGAACAAATGAAAATTCTCCCAGCCGCTCAGCGTCGGAGTATCACCTAGACTACCCTTTCGAGGTCTCGATGAATCCTTGAATCGCTGCATGTTGCGCAGAACATTTGCTAACTAAAGTCATCGTCAAAAACCGTGTCGCAAATTTTTTAAACTACTCAATAAATCGAAACTCAATCAAAAATCACCGGGGTTCGTTATGAACGAGACCATCCAATCTGGGCCAGAAGTCGATTCCGGCCCATTAGGGACACTTCTGAGCAGAGATCGTGTTGCCGTCGACGTAAAGATCTCGAGCAAAAAGCGTATGCTTGAGGAAATGGCAGAACTATTGTCTCGACAACTGCCAGGCATGGATCAGCAAACCGTTTTTTCAGTACTTAATGAGCGCGAACGTCTAGGCAGTACCGGCATTGGAGACGGTATTGCGCTGCCGCACGGCAGACTTAATGGCATCTCAAATCCAATTGCAGCGGCAATGAAACTTCATCAACCGCTCGATTTCGATGCAATTGATGACAAACCGATCACAATTGTAATTGGCCTTCTCGTTCCTGCAGAAGCAACAGACCAGCATCTGAAAGTCCTCAGCGAGCTTGCAGGTGCATTTTCCAACACGGATTTTCGCAAAACTGTTTTCGAAGCCTCTAGTCCAGATGCACTTTTCAATCTGTTAATCTAGCAACCTCAGGTATTTTTCCCACAAGTTGAGCGGCCCCGTTCTGAAACGCAAAAGCACCACTTTTCGGAAGACTTAGGATAGATTTAGTGTTGTCGGTTTAGCGAACCTGTGTTCATTTATTCCGCTCGTCAATGTTAAAAAATATTGCCATCGGTTTTTAACTAAAACCGCTCAATCTCGATCCGTACTTTTATCCTGCTTAAAAAATGCGTCAACAACTCGAAATTGAAATTATCAATCGACTCGGTCTTCACGCGCGAGCTTGCGCCAAACTTGTAAAAACAGCGGGGCTGTATTCCAGTGAAATCTGGATTATCAAAGAGGGTGCTCGTGCTGATGCTAAAAGCATTATGGGCCTGATGATGCTTGCAGCATCTCAAGGCGCCCGGTTAACGCTAATCGCAGAAGGTGTCGATGCAGAGCAGGCGATCGCTGGCGTTCACGAGCTTATCCGCGATCGCTTTGGAGAGGAAGAGTAATGTTTGCACTGACGGGTACCGGCATCGGTCGGGGAATTGCAATCGGCCGGGCCCTCATATGGGATCGATCCCGCAGTGCAATTCCTAACTACCGCCTACAGAAAAACGAGATAAACCAAGAGATCAGCCGTTTCAGTCACGCAATTTCACTTGTACGCAGTGAACTCAAACATGTCCAGGATAATTTACCTGATTCAGCGCCTCCGGAAACAGCAGCATTTATTGATGTGCATCTTATGATGTTAGATGATCCAGTTCTGTCCGAACAACCCATCGCCTCCATTGCAGAACATCAAATTAATGCAGAATGGTCGCTACAGAATCATTCAGACACCCTAATATCTTTCTTCGACAATATTTCGGATCCCTATCTTCGAACCAAAAGAGAGGATGTCGCCCAAGTCGTTGATCGCATCATGGACATTCTGATCCGCTCCGATTCTGATGCTCACAAGCTAACCGGTGGCATTGATCAGGTGCTTAGTGATCAAATCATTGTTGCCCGAGATATCAGTCCTGCGGATGCCATCATGTTACGACAACGTCATTTATCAGCATTCGTTACAAGTTTAGGCGGACCGATCTCACATACCGCTATTCTTGCCCGAAGTCTCGCGATACCGGCTATCGTAGGGCTGCATGATGTGACCCGTTCAATCCGTAACAACGATTATCTAATCGTAGACGCGGCATCTGGCGTACTTGTTGTCGCGCCTGACGATGCCACACTCGAATTTTTCAAGTCGGCCCGGGAAAGTCAGCGATTAAGGCAAAATGAACTGTCTAAACTCCGAACAGTTCAGCCCGTTACTGCAGATGGTCGACCTATCAAACTGCTTGCCAATATTGAATTGCCCGAGGATCTAGACACTTTAAAAGATAGTGGCGCATCGGGGGTCGGTTTATACCGAACAGAATTTCTTTTCATGAATCGTGAAAATCTCCCAAGCGAGGAGGAGCAGTACAACGCTTATTGTCATGTCCTTCAGTCTGTTGATGATCCTGTAACGATCCGCACATTGGATCTTGGCGCGGATAAGCAAGTCGATGGAGGGCGTAAAGAACCTAAAGTGGGCATGACGCCAGCGTTGGGACTACGCGCAATACGACTGTGCCTTAGTGAGCCCTCGCTGTTTAAGCCCCAACTGAGAGCTATTTTTCGAGCGGCTCAGTTCGGGCAGGCGCGTATCATGATTCCAATGTTGTCGAGCCTCCAGGAGCTCGAACAAGCACTTGCGATCATCCGCGAAGTCTGCGGTGAGCTTGATCGAGACGGTTTAACTTTCAATGCCAATTTGCCTATCGGAGGCATGATTGAAGTGCCTGCTGCCGCCATTTCAGCTGATCTGTTCGCAAGCAAGCTGGACTTCCTATCCATCGGCACAAACGATTTAATTCAATATACCTTAGCCATTGATCGCGTCGATGACACCGTAAATTATCTGTATGATCCGTTGCATCCCTCAGTCCTTCGCCTCATTCAAAATATAATTCGCGCGGGTGAGGATGCCCAAATTCCGGTCGCTATGTGTGGCGAGATGGCTGGCGATCCAAACTTCACCCGACTGCTGTTGGGACTCGGTCTTCGAGAATTCAGCATGGAGCCTTCTCAACTCCTCGAGATTCGACAGCAGGTGCTGACCAGCTACACGGCTGATCTTATTGAATTAGCCGGTCAGATTCTGAACTCTTCTGATAGTCATACGTCGCATCGACTCTTAGATACACTTAACGCAGGTTCAGGAGTATGAGCGGCTGCGCTTCTGCAGAACCTTTTGCCCTTCAAGTGCTAGGCGAAAGCATGGCGCCAGAATTCTTTGAAGGATGTGTCGTTATCGTCGATCCAGGCGCGCCCATTCGTCACGGCGCCTTTGTCGTTGCCGAACATGGGGATGGCGTAATCTTAAGACAACTGGTTATTGAAAATAATGAGTGGTCGCTTCAAGCGCTACAGGAAGGGTTCCCCCGTATACGGATTGGAAGCGCGAACTTAATTCGTGGTGTGGTCACCCAGCGTTCGGGTCGAAAACGGAGCGAGCGAAAATCTTATCTTTAAGTCCGGGGGAAGACTAGATTTAAGTCTTTTCACGCACCTCCCGCTTGCAAACGCCCTTCTCAACTGCCATTACGGCGGCCTCTACCCTCGAATGCACGCCTAATTTTCTAAGGATTGCCTTAACATGAAGTTTCACAGTTCCATCTGAGATATTAAGATTTCGGGCGATAACCTTATTGCTTTGCCCTTCAGAAAGGTGGCAAAGGATTTCATGCTCTCTTGGCGTCAAACTACTAAAAGGGGCAAACTCATCTTTGCGCTCTCGGCGCTCGCCATATCGAACGAGGTCAGCGAGCACACTAGTTAGAGCTGGGGCAACAACAATTTTCCCGCCGACTATTTCCTGGAGCGCCACTATCAATTCATCCGGCTCCATATCTTTCAAAAGGTAACCTCGGGCACCATTTCGAAGTGACTCCGCAAGATCACCCTCATCAGCACTTGTCGTCAGCATCACAACCGGTATCTCGAGACCCTCGTCAAGCATCTGGCGCAACACCCCAAGCCCGCTTAAGTCCGGCATCCGTAGGTCAAGCAGCACCACGTCGGGCTGATGCGCATAGGCAAGCTTTAGGCCCTCCTGTCCATCTGCAGCGGAACCCACAACCGTTATGCCTCTACGCTCTAATAATCCTTGCAAGCCCGAACGAAATAATGCGTGATCATCAACAATAAGAATTCGCAACCGTGTTCTCCTAGAGTGAGCTATCGCTAGCGTTCTTCAAGTCAAGTTCGAATAGTACTCGTGTACCTTCACCGACTTCACTTTCGACTGCAAGACTAGCGCCAATCGAATTTGCCCGCTCTTTCATAATCGATAATCCAAAGTGATTATCATCTGTCGAATCATCATTAAGCATCCCCTCTCCATCATCCTCAATAATAATGCGGAATTGATTCTTAGCGGGCTCATTGAGCAACAATCGAACCATATTAGCGCGACTGTGCTTACGAACATTAGTAAGAGACTCCTGAACGATACGCAAAATCTGGGTCTCCTCCTCGGACGAGAACTTTGGCTCTTTTGACTGAGTTTGAAGCACAATCTCCATCCCCGTTTCTTTTCGAAATCGCGACATTAAACGCCTGATACCCGGCACAAGTCCGCGGCCATTCAGCGGTGCTCGAAAATGTGTAATGAGTTCTCGTAACTCAACATTTGCCTCATCAATACTAACCTGGATTCGCTCCATCTCCTGCCATATCGCTTGCTCGCTATCCTGTCTCAGCGTGTCATCTAACACCCGGACCTGAAATTTTAAACTCGCAAGCGTCTGCGCCAATGAGTCATGGAGTTCATTTGCAAAATCTGCACGCTGCGTGACTCGTTCTTGCTGTGATCTAAGCTCGAGGTCCCGCTCTTGTGCAAGCGTATCAAGCCATTCCGACAATCGATTAATATCGCTAACCAGATTTTCCAGCTGATGAATTTCTGGGTTAGGTAATCGCGCTGAAAAATCACCCTGCCGGATTTGTGAGGCCCAACGCTGAATCTCCACCAAGGGCGTTAAAGACCATTTAGATATTTTTAGAGCCAGTCCAAACACGCTAGCGACAAGAACGAACAATGCAGCGGTTAGCATTTCCGGGATAAACGCATAGTTCGCAGAGTCAAAAATCAGGAGAGCGCTCAAGACCAATGAAAAGACGGCGAGGACCGCAATTAGGATAAACCACCACAACAACCCGTCCCGCAGTCCATATTCAAGACCGATGTTTCTGCGAATTGGGTATCCGCCAGCACGATATCGTTTTGGAATCATCGTAAGATGCTTTGAATATTACTCTACCATCGCCACTTTTCAGGAGTGATGTGGGGCTCAAGTGATGGCCTGCGATGAGTTTTTTTCAACATAAAAAGAGTATAGGTTTCACCAGCGCTTCAAACAAACTCGACACAAGGTCTAGGATTCGGCCGTTTCAGGTGGCGAAAAATGAGGGTCATTTGGATTTAAGAAAATAAACTGTGATGCTTGCTCTCCTTCTGGGGTATCAAAATCGAGAATCGCCCCATTTAAAAGATCCAAGCTTGTCGGCGCAATTGCGACTTGAATACCATGTTGGTTTGAAACGGTGTCACTGTCAGCCGCATCATCAAAACCCATCGCATATTCAATAGACCCATCTGGCCCTCTCTTCGCGGCGATTCGAAGTGCGGTAGCGACTTCGGCATCTAGCGAGTCAATCGAAATTTTTATCTGCTCTGCAGCCTGTTCTGTTATGCGCAGCAACATATCACTTCTCCTGAAATCAGCGCTCATAGCGCTGATAGTTAATTACTTGCGATGCTCGTGAACAAAATCCACGAAAGCGTCAACCCACGGATTGGCTTGTACATGGCGCTGATGCGCATAACCCGCCAATAAATTATAGATATGAATGCCATCGCGCCCACCATCAAGTCCGTGGCCCCGTTCAACAGTGAAAGCAGTAGGCCAATCAGCATCAACCGGCTCTAGTGATGAATGATGAAATTCATGGGCAGGAATCAGAGATCCTGCATTTTCTCGGACAGCAGTCCACGGATGGTCCGATCGTACGCGAAGCTGCACATATCCTCGACCGACGGGACGGTCAAGCACCTTTGTATGAGCAGGAATCACGCCAACCATAGGCCCGCTCTGATCACGCCAACTAATCGAGCAACTCAAGTACATAAGCCCGCCGCACTCGGCGTATGCAGGACCCCCGGACTCAATAAACATCTTTATCTCAGAGCGCATTGTCTTATTCGCCGCTAAGTCTCCAATGAAACACTCAGGAAATCCACCACCAATAAAAAGTCCGTCAACTTCCGGCAAGCACTGACCGGACAGTGTATCGAACGGGACGAGCTCTACCCCCGCACTTTCAAACGCAGCTATGTCATCAGGGTAGTAAAAACCAAACGCCCGATCGCGTGCGATACCAATTTTTAGCGGACCAGCAGTTAACCGTCCTAAAGTCCGGTCGTCACTATTGCTTTTCAAGACAGGATTAAAGTCTGGGTGGATCTCAGCTGATGTCAATTCAAGCAACTGATCAAGGTCGACCGACTTCTCGATCACATCGCTGATTCGCTCTACCTTATCGGTTGCCTCAGATTCCTCATTTTCTGGAACGAGGCCCAGATGTCGCTCATCAATACTTAAAGCCGGATCACGACCAATTGCACCAATCACCGGCAAGCTTGTGTATCTCTCAATTGCAGCTCTGAGCTTACCTTCCTGGCGAGGACTGGCAACACGATTCAAAATTACCCCTACAATCTTCACATCCGGATCAAAACTAACATAGCCCTTTAGCAAAGGCGCGATCCCTCGCGTTATACCCACGACATCAATTACCAAAACCACCGGTACATTTAATTCTGAAACTAACGCGGCATTGCTATCTGAACCTTCAACATCCAGGCCGTCATAAAGACCTTTATTCCCTTCAATAATCGTGACATCAGCATTGCGGCGGTGCAAATCAAAACACGTCTTGATTTCTTCATGGCCCATTGTAAAAAAATCAAGATTCCAGCACTCGCGGTTACTCGCATGATGCAGCCATTTGGGATCAATATAATCGGGGCCTTTTTTGAAAGTGGCAACTCGCATGCCGCGCCGCCTTAGTGCCCGGGAAATCCCGATACTCACAACCGTCTTTCCCGAGGACTTATGAGCGGCTGAGATATAAAATTGTTTCACTATAAAAAGCGCCGCGAACCAGTATCAAGGTCCAACGATTAGCCAGATCGCTTAGGAGGATGGGCCACTATCAAAGCCACTAGTCGGCAAAAATGCCAGGACCCGCGTTGCAATCAGATACGTCAGTAACGCTAACCCCACGCCACCCATCCCTAAGCCAAACTCAGCCAAAGAAGGATGATATTCAGCAATAACGCCATCAAAAAAACCGCTTGTTTCTGAAAATCCGGGCACGATATCAATTGGAAATGCCTGTCCGCCAATGATCAAAACATATAATTGGCAAAAAGCGCCCACAAGTACCAGCAGAGCTGCCGCAATGGTAGTTGCCAAAGTTTTGTATCGTCGCTGCATGAGGATGACGGCTGGCAATATGGTACCGAGAAGAATTTGACCTATCCAGAACAACATTGGGTAGATCCCTCCGTCGAGGAGGATAAAGCGCTCCAGGGAATGATGTTCCGCCCCGTACAGACGTGTCAGATGATCAACAATCACAAAAAAAGCAACGGCGATAACAAAATACCCAAGTAATTGGCGCAAATTTAACATCAATGCAGTCGGAAGCCCGTCTCCTCTAATGCTAAAAATCAGGGCACTTAAAATTAAGGTCAGGGCCGTTCCAAACGAAAGAGACATTGCAATAAACATAGGCGCAAGTACTGCGCTATCGAAAGCTTCGCGTGCCGCTAAAAAAGCAAAAATAGAACCTGTACCTGTTGTGAGAATCAAACGCCAGGCAAATGCAGTAGTCCCTAACCTGCCAACAAAACGGTTCATCCGAGGCTCAAACATCATCCAAAGATACACAACCACCACCACGATAAATCCGGTATAGAGAAAAATAT
Organism: Candidatus Thioglobus sp.; assembly: GCA_004212795.1. Taxonomy (GTDB): domain Bacteria; phylum Pseudomonadota; class Gammaproteobacteria; order Arenicellales; family UBA868; genus UBA868. The sequence goes on along the minus strand of SHBR01000004.1, from coordinate 35,525 downwards.
TCCAGGCAAAAATAGACCTGAAGTTGTAGTGCGTCATCGCCACAATCAGCCGATCAGGCCGACCCAGATCAAGCACCAGCACTGTGAGGCCGCCTACCAATAGAGTAATGGCCATTAGAGCAGACAGGCGTGACAAAGGTTTATAGGTTTCCCTGCCGAAGACAGACGCGAGTGACGCCGCGTTTAACGCCCCAGATGCCGACACAATTAAGAAAACCGCAAAAACATGAGGCACTCCCCACACCACGCGATTATTCATCCCGGTCACCCAGTGACCCGCGCTCTCCATGTGATGAGCAGAAGCAAAACCCACCACTACAAACGCAGTAACAATCGCCACGACCCCCCAAAATAGGGTCGAGGATGGCATATGTTGAAAAGTAGGCGCCCTCATAAGATTGCGGTCAAAAGCTCGTGTAACGCACGCCCGTATTAAGTTTTAGATCAGGACGCAACTCGCGAGTCGCTGTTTTACTGCTCAGCGAAGCCAGAGGTCCTGCCGCATCTTCGAGATCACCAAATACGAGGGCATCATGACCCGCCTCACGACAGGCCTCAACGCAAGCCGGCTCTTGATCCTCGTCAATCCGGTGCACACACAGCGTACAACTCTCGACTGTGCCTTTACCGCGCGGTGAATGCGTCTTTTGGCCCGTCAAATCTTCATGGATAAATGATCGGGCCTGAAAAGGACATGCCATCATGCAGTAGCGACAACCAATACAGGTATGTTTATCAACTAAGACAATCCCGTCTGCTCGACGGAAGGAAGCGCCCGTCGGGCAGACATCGACACAAGGCGGATCCTCGCAATGTTGGCAAAGAATTGGGATAGACAATTCATGACCCGTCTGCTCATCTTTGAGATCAACCTTTCGAATCCACTGCGCATCAGTCTCGGGACGACCATGCCCTGAAAGGCCATGCTCACTGTTGCAAGCTGATACACACTCGTCACATCCACTTTCACACTTGGCCGTATCGACCAAAAGACCCCAACGCTTATCATTGCTCGGCAGACTGTCCTCACTGTTCGCCATTGCGAGCTCAACCAGACGCACGCCCGGGGCAAGTGCCATCAGAGAAACTCCGGCCGCGGCCTGGGTAAAAAAAGTTCGACGGTGTTGGGCGAGTGAGACGCTTTCGTCTTTTTTCATCGGTTTACACGACATGATGGCGATTGACCTACTTTCTAATCCGGGACCGTGGCATGACAGGTAAAACAGTCAATTTTCACCGCAGCATAGGTATGACAGGTTTGACAAAACTGCCCCTCAGCATTAATCGGTAAAAATTCTCCTTCAGTGCCTTTCGACGCATGGCAGTCAATACATCCCGCCAGACTATGCTTAGACCCGCGAATCCCATGATAAACCGTCTGGTCACGCTGATGTTTGATAAATTCAAAATGATCCCGCCGCATAATCTCTATCGGTTCAACACACTGCGCACCACGCCCCATCGGTACTTCTGGCGTTACAACATCTGCAACTGCGGCGCCGGTAATCAACAAAAAAATCAAAGAGAGCGTAATTAAACTCGCAATTGAAGTACGGTCAAGATTAATCACTTTCACGCGCATCAATTGCTCTAGACCTATTCACCCATACCCATGTCAATATAACCGGACGGGCAAACGTCGGCACAAATATGGCATCCGATACATTTAGAGTAGTCGGTATCAACATATCGACCGGTCGTATATTGATCTTTTGAGACCTTGAAAACGGCATCCTGAGGGCAGAAAATAATGCAATTGTCGCACTCAAAGCAAAGGCCGCAACTCATACAGCGTTCAGCCTCGGATTTAGCTGCATCATCATTTAAGCCGTGATGTCGCTCCTCAAAGTGACCCAGCACTTCTTCTGAGCTCGGTACAGTCGTTGCCCGCATATTACGCGGCGTCTCTTCAAAATGCCCGAGGAATAAACCATCAGACGGGATAATCTCATGAGCAGAACGGTCTTCGTAGTTATGGACTGCAAAATCCGCCTCTGCGGTGCCCCAAGTTTCGCTATGATCATACTCTACCGGCGCAAGCGACTGCTCATTAAGTTTGGCCAGCAAATCAAAATGATGAACATCGACTTTAGGTCGTCGACCCGGCTCTTCGTCTTTTAAATAGTGGTCGACACTCTTAGCCGCAATCGCTGCCTGTCCGATTGCCGTCGTCAGAAGATGAGGTCGAACAATATCTCCGGCCACAAAATGACCCTCTCGGTCAGGGACCTGGAAAAAATGATCCGCATCAATCAACTGGCGCTCGTTGCCCATCTCCTCAATGCCTGAAAGGTCTCCTGCCTGCCCAATTGCTGAAACAATTAAATCCGCTTCCACCTCAAACTCGGTGCCCTCCACCGGCGTCGGTACGCCTTTATCGTTAAATTGACACTTCGCGAGACGAAGCGCTGTCGCTCTACCACTCTCGTTGCGAACAAGGCCAATCGGCAGGACACCATTAATAATGGTCACCCCCTCGGTCAGTGCATCATCAACTTCTTCGTCGGTTGCTGTCATCTCCGGACGCTCAAATAGCGCGGTAAGCGTGACCTGTGCACCCTGTCGAGCAGCAACCATGGCAGAGTCGTGCGCAGCGTAGCCACCAATCACTTCTTCCGGTCTGTCTTTATCGCTAATTTTTTCAATCTTTCCTAACCGACGCGCAACTGACACCACATCGATAGAAGTATCACCGCCGCCAATACAAACAACGCGCTCCGCGGTCACTTTCATCGAGCCTTTATTGAACGCGTCAAGGAACGAAACGCCCGAGACACAGTTTGGGGTATCTTCCCAACCCTCAATCGGTAAATCACGGCCGCTCTGGCACCCAACAGCCCAGAGAATCGCATCAAATTCAGACTCGAGTTCAGCAATAGACACATCCGTGCCTACCCGTACTCCGAAACGGACCTCGATATCACCTAGCTCTAAAATTCGATCAATCTCGCGATCCAATCGCTCTCGTGGCGTTCGATAACCGGGAATACCATAGCGAAACATACCGCCCAGTTTTTCCTGCGATTCAAGAATGGTTGATGCGTAACCCAACCGCCGAAGTTGATAAGCGCCAGCAAGTCCAGCCGGCCCCCCTCCAACGATTGCCACGCGTTTATCACAAACGTCGGGTGCTGTCTCAAACTGAAACCCCTCATCGAACGCGGTATCACCGATAAATTGCTCGACCGAGTTGATGCCCACAAAGTCATCAACGTTATTGCGGTTACAGCCGCTCTCGCAGGGCGCAGGACAGACTCGGCCCATCATCGCCGGGAAAGGATTTGCGTCAGTCGCTCGCCGAAAAGCATACTCCTGCCATGTCATTCCCTCAGGTGGATGCTCCATGCCACGGACAATTTGTAACCAGCCGCGAATATCTTCTCCCGAGGGGCAACTGCCCTGGCATGGAGGGGTTCTGTGAACATAAGTCGGACACTTATGTGAGTTGTCCTCGTTAAATATTTGTTTTTTAAAGTCCTGCCACTGACTGTCTCCCTCTTCGTATTTTCGGAAGGTCAGTTTCTGCGCTTGTTCTTCGGAGGCTGCCATCGCCATTCCTCTCCTTTTTATATCAGCCGTTTGTCGCGGCTTGCTTAATGGTTGCTATCAAATACGAGTGCATCACCAATTAACTGATGAACACTAATAATCATGTCCATTCCCATTCCGTAATGGGGCAAGACTTTCGAGAACTGGCTTTTACATATGGCGCAAATCGCCGCCATATGTGTGACGCCATGAGACTCAATCACCTGTTGGAGCGATTGCGCTCGCGGTAAAGCACCCTTAACGCGAAGCTCAATCAAATCATCCGTTAATAAACCCCCGCCACCGCCGCAACAGAATGTATGTTCATGAATCGTATCGGGCGCCATGTCGACAAAATGATTACATGCTGATCGGATCAGAGTCCGGGGAATCGAAAACTGGCCCCCGGGCGTTGAGCCAAGACGAGAGCCCCTAGACACATTACAAGAGTCATGAAAAGTAACAACTTTATCGTCGTTGGCCTCAGGATCGACCTTTAAACCCCCGCTTGCAAGAAGGTCATTAGTGAATTCACAAATGTGTTGGGGAACAGGATAGGCAGGATCCAGAAAATCGAAAGGCCCAATGAGCGTATTCCAAAAACTATAAGCAACCCGCCAGGCGTGTCCACACTCCCCGACCACAATTCGTTTGACACCAAGATCGAGCGCCGCCTGTCGAATCCGCTCGGCAACTTTTTGCATGTTTTCGTAATTGCCGATGAAAATCCCGAAATTAGCGGCTTCAGAAGCATAGGAACTCAGCGTCCAACTTATCCCTGCCTGATGAAAAACTTTTGCATAGCCAATCAATCCATCCACATGGGGTTCAGCAAAAAAATCCGCAGACGGCGTGACAAGCAAGACATCGGCGCCTTTCTGGTCAAGCGGGAACTTGACCGGGACGTTAATATCTTCTTCAACTTCTTCTTCAAGACCCTCAAGCGTATCCGCCAGAGCAGGCTCCGGAAGGCCCAGATTGTTTCCAATCTTATGAACCTTGCTAATGATCTCGTTGGAGTATTTCTGACCCACACCGATAGTGGCAAGAATCTCACGTCCCGCCATCGTGATCTCAGCTGTATCGATACCATAGGGACAGTACACTGAGCAACGTCGACACTCTGAACACTGATGATAGTAGCTATACCAATCGTTGATAACCTCCTCAGAGAGTTCTACCGCACCGACCAGTTTGGGGAACCATTTGCCGGCAAGCGTAAAATAACGGCGGTAAACTTTTCGCATCAGATCCTGTCGGGCAACTGGCATATTCTTCGGATCACCCGTGCCCAAATAGTAATGACACTTATCAGTACATGCCCCACACTTGACACAGGAATCCATAAAAACCTGTAACGACCGGTAGCGACCCAGCAAATCACCCATTTTTTCGAGTGCAACATCCTGCCAGTTGTCGACTAATTCGCCAGGGAATCCAAGTGGCTCCTGATGCACAGGCTTTGCGACGAAAGGCTTGCTATGCGCCATCGCATCCGGCTGGACTTTTGGCGTACTCAACCAATCTTTGATCGTAGGGGTTTCAAATTCAATTTTTGCCATAATGAGATCGCCCTTAACGCTGCTGGTTACCTGATCGCGGCAAATTATTTGCCCATGGCGCGACATGACGATGCTCTCGAGGCGTGTCACGCATATTCCGGGTCGGACTAAAAAAGACCCCAGGCGCATGCAACAGTTTGCTGAATGGAAAAATCAGCATCAAAATCAAAACAAAAGATAAATGCAGTATTAAAAGTCCATCAGACGGCAACGGCTGCCAATCAAATCGGACAAGACCCAGTGCAAACGCTTTGACCGACACGATATCAGTATGTTGACCATACTTCATCGCAAGACCGGACCCCGCAATCGCCAGCAATAGCGCCAACATCAGATGATCAGACGGTGCGCTGATGTACCGGATTCGGTCCACCATGAGCCGACGTAGCCAAAGTCCAACAAGGCCGACAAACATTGCTATTCCAGCATAAACGCCGACCCACTGAATCAGAATTACCCACGACCATACCGGCTCTGTAAAGTAGCGTAAGTGGCGCATGAGCGCGACAAGCATTCCAAAATGAAATAACCATCCAAACAGCCAACTCCATTTGCTCCCTTTAAAGAGGCTTTCAAAGAAAACCACCTCTCGAAACATCCGAGCGCAAACTCCGGTTCTCGTAGTCGGGGCAGGGGTCGTGGGAATCACCAGCGGTGCTGGCGTACGCGTGTAACGCACAATTCTCTCCCCCAGACCGACAAGAAAAATTATCGTTGCCAGGTAGAAAAGAATTGCGAAAATCGATCCTAGAAGCACGAGCGTAGCTTTGACAGTTTAAGCAATTGAGAGCGATGCTGAATTAACGCAATACTCTAAAACTCAGGATACAAACCCGATTACTTAAAAACTAGATCAGACGCAGCCCGTTGGCTTTGGAAGACCTGCATACTTACAGGCTTGCTTTGCTGGTCCATAAGGAAACAATTCATATAAGTACTTACTGTTTCCTTTATCTTTACCGAGTTTTTTGCCAATCGCTTTGGTCAAAACCCGAACCGCCGGCGCAATCTGATACTCGTCATAATACTCACGCAAAAAGTTGATGACTTCCCAATGATTTTCATCCAGATCACAATCGTCCTCTTTCGCCATATAAGCCGCAACCTCAGCATTCCACTCGCTCAAGTCCGCAAGATAACCCTCTTCATCGACTTCATACGTTCTGCCGTCTAATTCAAATGCCATTTTCGAAATCCTCTTTTGATACTAAGTAAAAACTAAAGCCAGCTCTGAACCTTATCGTTCCCACTTGCTAGCTCAACAAATCCATCGTAACCGGTTACTTTAATGCCGGAGATCAGACGATCTTCTGAAATACCGCGAGCCTTAAGATCTGGACCCAGCGCGTAGATTGTCACGCTATTTAACCTTTCCGCGATCGTGTCAGAGTGAATGCTTCCCGATAAAGCACCATAAACGCCATCTTCAATCAACAATAAATCGCTCCCGGGCTTTGCCAACGAAAGGCAGGTCCTGAGACTTGAAGAATCATGCGGAGACTTGTTCACAGTGTGTAGCATCAATTAAATCCTCACATCAAAAATTCAAAATCACATCTTGCTCTTCGAGCAAATCCGAGAGTTGGGCCCGACTCACAATATGAATAGATTTTTTTTCAGCCCAGTCGTCGTCCTCATCTTCCCAAGTCAATGGCATCAAATCATCTTCGTTGAGTCCGCGCTCTTCCAAAGATTCACGCTCAACATAAAGGCAATTAACTTCATAATCTCCCAGCGCTCGATAAGCCGGCGAGAAATTTTTCATATCAGAATCGGCTGTGTCTTGACCCTGCTTAAGCTGAAAAACGCCGTCGCCGATGAAAGCCATACTCACATCCTGCTCAAATGCGGCACCAATGAGCACCACCTCAAGGCCCTCAAGCGCATAAACCGTTCCATAAGGCGCATGGCGATTGACGTACATAAATTTTTTTGTTTCGCTCATCGTCAAATCCGCTAACCGCCAAACACGACAACGCGGTCTGACTGAATGCCCGCCTCGATCAGCTGACCCAATCCCGAAATCCGAAAACCAGGCGCAATGTTGTCGCCATCTTTACCGTTTCGCTTAGCCTCATCGGCATCCAAAATACCTCTACGCTGCGCGGCGGCCACACAGAGCACGAGATCAAGATCATACTCGACCGCCAATGCGCTCCAGCGATTGACGATATTCCGGTCATCCTGAGGCGGTGTCGTCATGCGGGTGCCGTTATTGACGCCATCGTGATAGAAAAACACGCGAAAGACCTCATGCCCCGCTCGCAAGGCCGCGTCAATAAAGTGATACGCCGTATCAGCCGCCTGATGCGTATACGGTCCCTCATTGACCATCACCGAAAACTTCATCTGGCGTCCCTAGAAACGAATGTGGGTAGACGCATTAAGACTCTTTCGTGCTCCGCGCCAGTTATCAATATGGAACTTGGTAAACGGTAACCCCGTCGCCTCAAAAAATCGGGGCCAACCGATACGATCAATCCAGTCATTGATCCGCTCCCAATCCCGCGCATCCTCTTTATAGGCCTGCAATATTCGCTTAACAATAGCTGTCGCTTCAGGCCAACGGGGCGGATTATTAGGAACTCCCGAGGCCACCAATTTTTGAAAACTGGGCTTGCTTCTGGCGTTTGAATGATTGCCGCCGACCCAAATCGCGAGCTTTGTGTTCTCTGGATCATTAATCTGCATGGGCGGGCATGGGGGATAACAGGCGCCGCAGCAGATACATTTTTTCTCATCTACCTCAAGCGTCGGTTTTCCATTGACCTGTGCGGGGCGAATGGCGGCTACCGGACAACGGGCCACAACTGACGGTCGCTCGCAAACATTAGCGACGAGATCGTGATTAATCTTTGGCGGCTTTGTGTGCTGAACATTTATCGCGATATCGCCCTGTCCGCCGCAGTTAATCTGACAGCATGAGGTCGTAATGTGGACTCGGTTCGGCATATCACAATTTTTGAACTCGTCGATCAACTCATCCATCATTGCTTTGACAACGCCAGACGCATCCGTTCCCGGAATATCACAGTGCAACCATCCCTGGGTGTGGGCAATCATTGCGACAGAGTTTGCAGTGCCGCCAACAACAAAACCTGAATCCTCCAGGGCACTAATTAGCGGATCCACCTTCGACGGATCGGACACCATGTACTCGATATTGCTCCGAATCGTAAATCGCACAAAACCATCCGCAAATTGGTCGCCAATGTCACACAACTTCCGAAGCGTAAACACATCGAGGATTCTTTGGGTCGCCGCTTTTACGGTCCAGACCTCATCCCCGCTTTTGGACACGTGGCGTAAAACACCCGGACGAGGATGATCATGCCAATCCCACGACCCAAAGTTCTTGATCATCGAGGGGTGCATGTATTGGAAGCCATCTGGGCAACCTGATTCAATAGGCTTACGCATTTCTTTAGCCATAATTCTCTCCAAAAATTCTGTATTAGCCGATCAAAAGTCCGATTAACCTGTGGCCGACTGGCTTTCTGCCTGGCGCTCAAACCACTTCACTGCTTCTTCGTCCCAACCATCCATGCGGACATAAGAAGACTGTCGTGGATCGGAAATCATATGAGGATCCACCTCAATTTCGATACCCTCCAAGAAGTTGACCAGACCAATTCTCTCAATCATCTCCCCGCAGCGCTCATGTTCAAGGCCGTTCTCGGCCCAAAAATCAATCGTATTTTCAGCTATTTCAGTAATCTTTTCGTAATCTTCTTCAGACTCAAGTTTCATAAAGGGAACAATCACTGTGCCCATCAGATCACCAATCTTTAAGGTGCGCTTTCCACCCATCAATATAGTGACGCCCTTGTCTTCACCTGGCGATAACGCTTTTGGAACCACGTTCAGGCAGTGCATACACCGCACGCAGTTCCGGTTATCAACTTCCAGCGAATCATCGTCTTTCAGACTCATGCAACGGGTTGGGCAGCGTGTAATGATGTTATCAATCGTGTGCTGGCGCCCTTTTTCAGATACATAGGCCTTCCAAGCCTCCTGATCCACTTTCATATCGTCACGCCAGGTGCCAATGACCGCCATATCTGCTCGCTCGATGGAGTTCATGCAGTCGTTGGGACAACCCGAAACCTTGAATTTAAATTTATAGGGAAGCGCAGGTCGATGCACATCATCCGTAAAATTATTAACGAGCGTTCTATGAATCTTGTGTTCATTCGCGCAGGACTGCTCACATCGTGCAGCCCCAACACAAGACATCGCGGTTCGAACACAAGGTCCTGCACCACCGAGATCAAACCCATAATCGTTGATCTCATCGAAAAAATGTTGCGTATTATCTGTCGAAGAACCGATAAACATGATGTTGCCCGTCTGGCCATGGAACGTAACCAGACCAGACCCCCACTTCTCCCAGCTGTCAGCAAGTTGTCGAAGAATGTCGGTGCTATAGTGATTGCCCGCGGGAGGTTGCACGCGCAGCGTATGAAACTCTTTTGATTCTGGAAACTGCTGACCAACCTCCGAGAAGCGCGGAATAATGCCGCCACCGTAACCATAAACGCTGACCGTGCCGCCTTTCCAGTAGCCTTTGCGGGTCTCGTAAGAGTGCTCAAGCTGCCCCAGCAGATCATTGGCAACACCATTAATGCGCGCCTCTGGATGCTCATCACGAAGGCGTTTGATGCCCGAAATAAAACTTGGCCAGGGGCCATTTTCAAGTTCATCAAGCATCGGGGTTTCGTGTTGCTTTTTATCAGTCATACCTGTCACTATTCCTCTTTCTTTCCGGTTCCGAATCACTGTGCGGAAGTCGCACAACAATCTCACTACTCACAACGGATCGGCTCTCCAATTAAATAAATTGCTACGCCTCGTTCTCGAGAAAGCCTTGCTTAAGCACTGGTCTTAATTTCTAGTCCCATTTTAAGCGCGGTCCTAGTCGACGCCATTCCCCCGGGGGGTTGCCATTAAAAATTCTGGTTTATCCACTAAGGGATAGGTTTTATTTTGCAATGCAGAAATCCTGCTTGGGACCAAAAGCCCTGGGTCTATTATTTACCCTTCAAAAACAATAGTTTAAATATCTTTCGAACCCATCATATTTTCGACGACTCGATCATACCCGCTTCTCTGCATCCAAAATTACCGTTGAATCCGTCTTTTGGGAGAGTTTTCTAATCCTGTCGCCTCGTTACAATCTTTTGATCGAAAATCTTAAATGTTTTGCCGCTTTGAACTTAACTTCATATCAATCAACGATTACGCCGCGCGCTCCTGAAGCAAATGTCTTTGGAAATGAGCGTCATTGGGATAACTGGCTTTGCAAATATCGGGAGTCTTTAGAAACACTCATCGTTGATATCGAAACGCCATCAAATCTGACGGCTCAGGAACGCTCGGCGATTCAGGCTCGGCTCAGTAGCGCCAATATGGTGGTTTACCGATGCAGTCCGTCGGAAGCCGTAAATCGCAACCAAGTCGCCCAACTGGCAGAACAGTTCGGCTTGGTTAATCCCACCCACAATCTCTTTGCAGCCGACGATGGTCTTAGCGAAATCGAAGTGAAGGCGAATGGACACTCAAGCCAATACATTCCCTACACGAATCGCGCGCTCAACTGGCATACCGATGGCTACTATCGTAGTCACAAAAATCCTGTCCGGGCAATGCTACTTCATTGTGTTCGGCCAGCCGAGACAGGCGGATCGCTTGAAGCCATAGATGCGCGAGCACTTTACGGACTTCTTCATCAACAAGACCATCGATTCACCGAAGCCCTTCGGATGCCTGATGTCATGTGGATTCCTGAGAATCAAGCACATGGTGCCAATCGCGAAGCCTCTTTAGGCCCCGTTTTCTTTTTCGAAAATGACTGCCTACAGATGCGCTATACCGCTCGAAAACACAATGTCGTTTGGAAAAACACCTCTTTGATCTCGGAAGCAAAAGACGCGCTCGAAGAATATCTTGAAGACCCCAGTATCCGCTTTAGATATCAGCTTCAGGCCGGTGAGGGATTGTTAAGTGCAAACATTCCGCATCGAAGAGAACCTTTTTTTGACTCAGACGATCGCGCGGGGCGTTTGATATACCGCGGTCGCTATGCGCAACCCATTTCAACTGAGGCTTAAAAAACCATGGACAGCGTACTCTGGATCAGTGAGCTGATTCTGCAAAATCAACCCTCGACTTTCGCAGAACTTACCGATCTGGTTCGCGAACGTGCGCGTGCAGGGGATCGGTTTTTACGGATGGACATTAAACCACCTTATCCTGATACGCCCGAGAACTGGGAATTCCGGCTCGAAGGCGCCTTCACCAGCCCCATCTAGAACGAAACCGGACACCAAAATCCCAGATGAAATATCTTAACAACGAATTTGACCTCGGCGCCGAATCTGATGAGGATGCTTCAACTTCAGTAGAGGCGCTTGAGGCCCAGCTTGGCGCGGTAAGAGAAAGGTTAAATGAAGCCCGGGCTCAAATTGACGCCCCTCAATGGCGCCAGCTCGCATTGCAGGAAGGCCGCCTTTTGGTCATGCTCGAAAAAGGCGATGAAGCTTGGTCGAGCGCCAAAAGTTGCTTTGACCAGTTTTGTGACGCAAAGCTTTGGGCAGACACTGTTGAAGCCGCACGAATCATGTTCCAGTCGGGACACTCTGATTCACTTGTTGCACTCGGTCACGGCGTCTGGCTCGCAGTGACTTTTCCAGTCGATCCAGAGCTTTCAGTAGCACTCCTACAAGATATCATCGACGAAACACCCGATGACTCTGATGGCGCTGCCGTTGCGGCTGCTGTTGCTGCCTATATTGTTGATTTACGAGCGGAAGGAAAAGAGCACGAATCCTTGTCTTTTTTTACCAACCAGATGTTGGGTGCGGTGGCACGTCGACACAGCAGCATTGAAAACCAGGAAGCGTTTGATCAATGGATCTCTAGACTCGAATTAAACGACCCCATTCGATTCCTACCGCGCCTCCGAAATGTTGTTGACGTATTAGTACAAGACAACTGGTGGATTGATCGAGAGGCAATCCAGGCCACGTTGCCAATACAGTAAGAATCACAATGTCATCTGCCTACTGGACTGAATCTGGGCTTGAAAGAGCTAAACCAATAGAACCCGTTGTGGTTGATATCGTCTTTAAGATTCGAGGCCGACAGGTAGCAGCTGATCATGCTTTTGCTTTATCAAAAGCGCTCACAGCTGAACTCCCATGGCTTTACACTGAACGAGAGGTCAGTATCCATCTCATCCACGGCGCGCAATCCGCTAATGGATGGTGCAAACCCGACGATAGCGGCATTATTGAGCTTTCGGGTCGAACCCGCCTCATCATTAGAGTGCCACACTCTCGACTTGAAGACGCAAAAGCATTGATCGGCCTTACTTTGAATCTTGATGAGCACAAGATTGAAATACTTGATGCAAAACCTCGACCACTTTCGACCAATTCGACCATTTTTTCCCACCATGTTCGAACACTGGATAGCACGAATAGCGAACCGGCATTTCTAGCTTCTGCAGCGCACTGGCTAGAAGATCTCGCCATTACGCCCAAAAAAATGCTCTGTGGAGGAGTGCGTCATCTAAAAATGGATGAGTCGATTATCTCGACCCGGAGCCTTTTAATCGCGGAGCTCGACCCTAACGAATCCATCGCCGTTCAGACGCACGGGTTGGGACCGGACCGATTATTCGGATGCGGAGTTTTTATGCCCTCCAAAAGTATATCGGCCGTTCACCAGCCAGAATCTGAACATTAACAATATAGATACGTTGAAATAGGAATTCATCATGCCAATCGAAGTCGACGGAAAATCAGTTGCGACCAATGAAAACGGGTTTCTTGAAAACCCAGATGACTGGAGTCAATCAGTTGCTGAGGCAATGGCAGCTGAGGAGGATCTCGCCCTGACAAAAGAGCATTGGGATGTTATTCATTATTTACGAGAGGAATATTTTTCAAACAATGGCAACCAGCCGAACAATCGAACTTTATTAAAAACAATGGGGTCTCTTTGGGAGCGGAAAGTGAGTAATAAAGAAATGTTTGATTTGTTCCCTGGCAATCCCAGTAAGCAAGCCGGCCGTCTGTCCGGCCTACCCGAGAGCATGCGCAAAGGCGGTTATTAACTGCCACTGCTCGCGGACGACAGAAAATACCCATTCATATTTTTTTAAAGGAGAGTTTTCATGAGCGGAAAGAAAGAGTTGATCGAAAAAATGATCAAGATGCAGAAAGCGTTTATAGCCCAAGAGCAAAACAGCGGTATTGATCCAAAAGATTATTTCGCGCCAGAAGATGGGCACGCGTTGGACGGCTATCGAGAATCATACGAAAAACTTGCAACACAGGTTGTGGACTTAGCCCACGAAGAAAAGGGCTCTAAGCGCTAAGCCTTAATCTAAAGAGAAAGCGCTTCGATCGAACATCCGTCAAAAACGCTGTTCCGCAGCTCGCCACTTGCCCGATGTCGCTCTAAGAGTCCGACGGCCTGGCAACGCCAGTGACGACTTCCTTCGCGCACGATTTTTCTAAGGGGTTGAAAATCTCCCAGATCAACCCAGCGTTGATAGGCGTTAAATAGCGACGGAAACAATTGCCGTCGAACGCCGGTCATGGTGGCAAAATAAAAATGTAGGGCGGACTTTTCTTCCTGACTTAATAGGGCCGGTAGCACCATCATGCAGTCAGCAAGCAGGTCTCGAATCGCGCGAATCATAATCTCTTGTGCTCGGTTGCTTGCAGCCATCACCATCTGATTCCAGTCGTCTCCTAGACACTCTCCGCATATTTTTTCTCCCAGTTCATGCAGGATCGCGAACTCACTGAATTGCTCAGCCATTCGATCAAGCGCAGTCTCTGGATCTTGACCAAATCCATAACCGGCGAGCGTTCGGGCCATCGCATTTTTGGGTTTTTTCCACCGCCATTCCTCAATCATCTCCCATAAAACCCGGCGAAGCGCTTCTTGTCGAATCCATATCGTCGTACCGCGCGTCATGGCGGGAGGCGAGATCAGGTCACGAACAACCTCTTCTCCAGTATAAAAAAGCTCATACCCATCTCCCTGCTCAAATGTGGTCAGGCGGCCAAGCGAAAAAACCGGTTTATCGAAGCGACCAATCCCAGCGCTATAGCCGTAACCTTGCGGCACAAGCCAGCTGTTGATCTGCTCGATATCAAAAGCATCGACTTCACCAGTTGGCAACGGAATCTTGCGATAAAACTGACCTTCCAAGGTGTTCCAATATTGCTCACGCGCCGATACCCACTCTCCAACCGACCCGGCATCCAGTTTCGCATCGTAGGGCAGATTCTGTTCCCACCTAAAATACTCTCTCATATGCATTAGATAAACGCACAACGAATAATCACCGGCGTGCTCTGCATCAGAGAGATCGCAGTTGTATTTGATTGAATTAATAAACAAATCAGGGAGTGACGACATCTGTAAACCTTAAGATAAAATGGCAGTGAGAAGCAACACTATGGCAACAAGAATCCGCGACCGGTGGCGAAATGCCGGACAACCTGTTCCGCTTGAGGAAAATGCGAAAGCGTTGGCTTACGTATGCTGGCAACTCGCATTAACATCTGCCCGTAATCTACACGCGGAGGATTATATCTATGATGATGACCAACAACGGGTTGGGGTCATTCGAGAATATCTTATCTTCCTCGTACACGTCGCGGACCGACTGGCTTTTGATATTCTCGACGAAGGCGATCGGCCCGAGTTTGTGTCTGCGCTCGCCTACAATTGCGGAGCGCAACTACAACGTAACGCCAGCGAAATCTTGGGTTCTGGGGGTTATCGAGATGCGTTTATTGCCACACTTAACGATCGCAGTTCTGATTACGGTCAATGCTCGTTTCAAAGAGGTTTGCCGGGCTACAGTCTTCTGCGTGTTTTTGGAGATCGAGTAAAAGCGATAATGGGTGATGATCAAACCAATCGGTGGGTGATCGATCAAGTCATGGAGATCGACGGCCCTGATCTTGCCAAAAGACTTTCGAAGTCGTTTGGCAACTTGATCAAAGGCTCCTCAGTTGACGAACCTCGCGATGGATTTTCACCCTGACGCAAAAATTACGGTTTTTTGAAATCCGATGCGGTATCTGTATTGTGATTCTGCCCGTCCTCGTAACCCGCCGAGTAAGCCGGGGAAACACGCTGTTCCTCGCGCTCCGGATTCCCCAGATAACCCCCTACCCAGCCCTGCATATAGTCCGGATCAACACCCATTTTTTCCAATGTATCGACAGTTTCATAGTAGACCGAGTCCATATTAGTCTCCAGTAATCTTGAAAAAGAAATTTAATCGATATTACCTTCACACTAGCTGAACAGGGATATCCCCCTTGGGTGAGAAAGAACTATTTGCAGTATGGTCTTAATAGCGCCCTAATTAACGTGAATTTATAAATATTGAATTTGTAACCATGGATCTCTCGCAAGAAGACAGCCTACGACTCAACGTTTTGGCCAAAACCTCAGCGGCCATCCGGATCGATGAAAATCAAATGGTTATTTTTGGCCTCGCCGACAACAAAGAGCGAAGAATTGATCTCAAACCTTCGGGCAATGCAGACCAATACCTGCGTCTAATTCGCGAACACCTTTCCAACGTCGTGCTCGGAACGCCCGGTGGCTACCCGGTGTTTATTCAACGCTGGACCCGAAGTGGCGCGCTTGGCGCTGAACGACTGAGCAAATTACTTTGTCTGGGTGAAACAGAAGCAATTGTTGCTGTCGCCGCTTCACCAAACATTACTGACACGTTAGCAGGTAAAGCGTGGTGGTGTCTCCCTACTGCAGAAGTGGCGCGCCTCATGTTGAGTCGAACTCAAGTCATCAAAGGCGAAACCGGTCCCCCACTGGCGCAGTTTCTGCTTGAACATCTCCCCTTCGAAATTGAAAGCACGGTCATTATTCAGACCGTGAAAATTCTACTGGTCTCGGAACTGATTGATAAATCTACGAAAGCCCAGCTCTGGACCCGAGGGCAAAAAAATGCCGCCTACCTTATTGGATTCCTAAGCGCAGGCCCCGAATATATGGTTCAAACTGATCATCAAAAATCTAGCGAAACAGAAGATCTGACCCAACCGTCCAACACTTTTGCCCAGCACATTGAACGGGCCCTCTCACGAACAGGGAAACAATATCTTGAGGGTTGCACGCGTGCGCTACGAATCGCAACCGACATGGACTCTGTCGTCGAAACGTTGGAAGCGTTGCATAGATTTCTCATGCCAATCGCAGACACCCAGCAACTCCCTCGGACTCCTCATTTGCTTAGTATTGCCGCTCGCGAGCGTTTTGATCGGGTCACCTCTCAAATTGATGATCAGGAATTTTCCCTTATCCTCAAACGCCATACTGAAACCGATATCAAAGCGATAATCTTACTGAGCCTCGTAGGTGAACCCCTCGTAGCGCCCATATTCGCCCTCACTGACGCAAGCGGCAGTCTGATGCGAAAAAAACTGGCACCCGCACTCGATCCCGCGTTTGCCGCAATCAAAGCGTTAGGCATAGCCGAAAATCACTAGATCGAAACATATCCTGGATTGTTCTTGATGCCTTTTACTTTAGGGACATTTGCCACAACGTCTTGAATTACTTTACGATCACGCAAATACTCAGCCAGGACATCCCAGATATCAGGCAACTCATCCGGCTGGGGATTCACACTGGCCCATCCAGCCACCTTGTAAAGACGGGAGGGATCGATTGGCTTTCCATTAAGCTCAAGATCAGACAAACGCTGACCCATCGGTGCGGAAGGATTAATTGCGTAGCGTAATCCACCAATCCGAACCATGTCGCCACCCATCTGGTAATAGGGATCCGTATTGAAAAGATTGTCTGCAATATCCTCGAGAACGAGCTTAATGTTCTCACCCGTAAGCTCGTTTAGGGTCGATTTGGCATAAGTAATCCCCGTCTGGTCCATGACTCGCTCGACCGTTATGTCATCTCCTGGAAGTAAACTCGTCCCCCATCTAAAACCGGGCGAAAACGCGATATCGGCACCCCGAACCTCCATTAGCGCGTCCACAATCACCTGATCAAAAGTACCGGTAAAGTTTCCCCGCCGATACAAGGTGGTCTCAGTTTTTGCCAAAACAGTCTCGAGCTGCTGTTTAAACGGTTCTCGCACGCCCTCGATATAAGCTGACATTTCCGGATCAGCGGGCAGCAAATTAGCAAATATAGGCAACAGGCGATAACGAAAATCAGCGACCTTCCCGTCGCGGACGTCAAGATCCATTACCGAGAGAAACTTGCTATTCGATCCTGAATTTGCAACTAATGTTTTGCCGCGAGCATTCTGAATCACACTCGGCATTGGCATCCCATCATGCGTATGTCCGCCCAGAATGACATCAATTCCCGTAACGCGACTGGCGAGTTTTAAATCAACGTCCATTCCATTGTGGGACAGAAGCACGACGACTTGTGCGCCTTGGGCGCGAACCTCATCAACCATCTGTTGACATTGCTCCTCTCGAATACCGAAACTCCAATCCTCAATTAGATATCGCGGATTTGCCAATGTGGTATACGGGAACGCCTGTCCAATAATGCCGACTGGAATACCGTTCATTTCCCGAAGGGTGTACGGCTTAAAAACCTGTCCTGATTCCTGATCAAAAGCCGGTTTATCTTCAAACGAAGCGTCTTCCGTCAACATGATGTTCTGCGCCAAGAATTCGATAGGCGACAACTGTGTATCTACGATCTCACGGACACGATCAATGCCGTAGGTGAACTCCCAATGCCCGGTCATGATGTCAACACCCAGTAACTTACAGGCTTCCACCATATCCTGACCATGCGTCCACAGTGCTGTGGCAGAGCCTTGCCAGGTGTCGCCACCATCCATCAAAAGGCTGTTTGGGCGTGAGGCTCTGAGCTGCTTCACCAATGTCGCAAGGTGCGCAAAACCACCGACCTTTCCGTATTTACGTGCGGCAGCCTCAAAGTCCAAATAAGTAAAAGCATGCGCATTTGCAGAATGGGCAGCCACTTTAAAATGATTGAGAAAATGCTCCCCGACCACATGAGGTGGTTTGCCTAGAGCGTTGCCGATACCGATATTAAAATTCGGCTCCCGAAAATACACAGGCATTAATTGGGCATGACAGTCAGTGAAATGCAAAAGGGAAAGATTGCCAAATGTCGGCAAGTCGTAGTCGACACTGGCATCCGCAAATACTCGGCTATTTACCGCCATTCCCGCAGCACTTGCCATGGCAAGCAAACGCATGAACTCTCGTCGATTTAAACTCATATCAATCTTCCTCTCGAGATTATCAGTATAAGGGGGGGTTTTAGAGACAAAAAAACCCGGCTCACTCGCCAGGTTTTTTAACCCATGATGCCGAAGCGATGAATCGCTTCGGCATTGATCAAAATGAGAGAATTTACTGACGCAAGCTCGGTACTTTCAGCGGTACACCCGTATTCATAACCGCTTCGTAAAACTCCAGCGCTTTATATTCTTCTCCTTGTGCCTTAAATGGCTGCGCACGAACCTGCTTGGTGCAACCTCCATAACGGCGATGGATCGTGCCCCAGGGTTTACCCGCAACCTGCCACTTCGTGCGCCATACCGGAAACCCAACGCCGTGGCCAAGACCCGCACTCATGACGTCGCCTCGTGCACTGTTGCCCGAGTTATGAACATGACAGTCGGCACAGGAAAAATTTAACTGACCACGTTTTGCCCAATAAATCTGTCGCCCCTTGGCATACCAATCCTGGGCGCCGGGATCAGAGTAATCAACCGCCATTCGCTCACCATTAAACTGCGACTTGTAATGAGCAACCAGTCTGGCCATCTTGCCACGCTTGACGTTCTTAATGACTTCTTCGCCGTTTGCTTTCAGACAGGCGTTGATATCACCCTCGATGGTGCGCAAATCCCCGCTGCCCGCGTCAAACACCGGATAGCTGTTACCAGGAGCCATATCGCACTCTGCGAGCGACTTTCCGTTCGCAAATGGCGCGGTCCACTCAGCAGCCGCTTTGTCCATCTCGGGCTCATACTGAGGAAAATCCAGATTGATTTCCCAGTTAGCACGACGCGCTGCATATTGCGGCAACGCGTTTACCCCGTCTTGGAAATCTTCAAGGGTCAGTCCTGGAAAACGTTTCAGAAAAAACCCCTGAAACTCCTCGATATCTTTTGCAATTTCCGCCTCAGAAATCGCTTGAACGGCTGATGCGCCAGTCATTGCGATTCCCGCTGCTAGGGATAGCATTAATAGTCTTTTCATTTCTTCGACTCTCCTTTTAGTGTCGATGCCTTAGGGCCTGACCGCTCAAGCGCAGGCAAATCAATTACGATACCGTTTTTTCCACGCTGTCTGATTCACCCATGTTATCTACCCAACTCACCATTACCGTGTCGCCTGATTTGGAAGTTGCAAGATGGACGCTAATCAGCGGGTTTTTAGAAACGCCGGTCCCGAGATCTGCTTGTGCGACTGCGGTTCCATTAAGCGCGAACTCCATGGTTTTAATAAAATGCGGGGGAATCTTTTCTCCCGTTTTTTTATCTTTTCGAAGACCGGTTTCCATGGGATGCTTTGCGAGGACCATCACATCGTGACCGCCCTCGGCACTCTTTTTGATTTTCATTTTGGTTGATGCCATTTTTTACTCTCCTACTGAATACTGTGAGGGATTAGCCGCCGCAACCGCCGACCGTAACTTTGATCTCTTGGGAGGTCATATAAATCTTACCACCCGCCTTAACGTAGCAATTTACCGGTGACGTCTGTCCCATCTTAATTCGAGCGCTGTACATCGCGCCGGCGCCGGCGCCCATGACCTCGAGTCCTGTCGTAAACGGAGCTGGGTTTTTCACCACAATCACGCCGATTGACTCCACATCAGCGAGGGAAGTCATCACCTTAATCGGGACAACCGCGCCATTTTCGGCCTGAAGCGGTGCTTTTAGTGACACCTGATCACTTTCAACTACCTCAGAAGACCCGAAAAAAGCTTCCAGCGCCTCAGCTTCTGGACGCGGTCCAAACGCACTCTCCGGCCAAGCTGCGGCTAAGACTCGAGTTGGGCTTAGGAGGCCCGCGCCTGCAGCCACTGCAAGTGTGCTGGCGGCTACTGATCCTTTCAGAAATATTCTTCGTTTCATAACTTGTCTCTTCCTCAATTTTTTAAACTGTTTCAAATAGTGGATCGCGGTTAAAAACCGTGCCGGTAAAACCGCTCCTAAATCGATAGCAACCAATCAACAAGGTTGTCGATATCCTGCTCACTAATCAACTTGTGCTTCCCAAAAGGCGGCATCGAAGTATTTGGATTTTTAACCGTTGGATCCCAAATGTGCGCCCTGAGGTCTTCACGATTTGGATAACGCGCTTTCATTGCCACGAGCGGAGGCGCAATATTGCCTCCCGGTGGAAAGCCTTCAGGCCAAGGGCTCACCATAGCCTGATGACAGGCCAAGCAATTACCCCCGCGGCGGTTAACCGCAACGCACCACCCCTTGATAATGCTGTCTGCATCTTTTGCCACCTTTTTACACTCTTTATCAGTGGGCCATTCTCCCGCCTGAGCGACTGGGCCAACGCCAACAGTTAAGATCATTGATACCGCTGCCGCGAAAGCAAGCAAGCCTGTCTTCAATCTACGCATTTTTTTTCTCCAGTTACTCCGCTACGCAGCGATGCGGTCTACAAGCGGTTCGTTGCGATCTAGTTAGCATGCGTGAGCAAGCTTTGACATAGATCATTTCATCGACAGAATCTATCGACATTTTTACCCAAAAGACATGGATCTCGCAAGCCTAATAATTTCCATACTAGTCCTACAGGATTTTAAAAGCCGAATAGATCATCTTATTAAAACTGTCTTCCGGCCTCTCTATTTCGAGATAAACGCTATGGCTTTGAGGGCTGCAGCGCCTCTAACTCACTGATTTTTGATGTAATGCTAGCCTCCAAGTAGGCATTATCTGAAACGAGCGTACTGGCGTGCTGAAGTGCGCCGATGGCTCTGCTGACCTCATCCTGGCGAAAGTAATATTCCGCCAGTGCCTGAAAAGATTGCGGCAGGTTGCCGGCTTCTCCTTCCACTCTTGCCATCAGCCGGTAAAGAAAAGCGGATGGCGCGGCACGAATCGCACGGCGAAGGACTTTACGTGACACCTCGAAACGACCCGCTTTCATTAACGCATCCGAAAGATAATACGCGACAACTGTTGATTCAGGCGTCTCAAGTGCCAGGCTCTCGAGGTGGCTAACAGAATCCTCTACCTGTCCACTTTGAAGCAATGCATCTGCCAACGCCAAGCGATAGGAAACATCTTCGGGAAAATCTCGATGCAGATTTGAAGCCAGCTTAATGGCTTCGTCATAATTGCCAAATCGGATCAAAGTCAGCACGCGGCCATAACGGGCTGCTCGTGCGTCTACGGCCACGGTTGAATCAAGATTATGAATAAAATTCGCGAGCACATTATCAGCGCCCCCCGCACCATAAAGCGCTTGAATGCGCACTCGCGCATGATAGAAGTCGAGTGAGGGTGGCTCAGCAAAATCTGGATACTGCCGAATCCGAGACTCAACCAGCGCGATGCGGTTCTGAGTCAGGGGATGGGTTCTCAAATATTCCGGTGCGCCAGATGATTGCAATCGGGTTTCCTGATCCAAGCGCTTTAGAAACTGAATAGTTGCAGACGCCGGATAACCCGCGTCAGTAAGTATTCTCAAACCCAAGACGTCGGCTTCACGCTCATACTCTCGGTTGTAGTTCAGTTGATCCGCAACTGCGGCACCACTGGTTGCGGCCATTGCGGCGGCGCCGACTTGTCCACCGAGTAAAATCCCAGCCAGCATCGCCGCAGTGGTCGGAAGTTTTCGTTGGCGCGCTCGTTCCATCATTCGAGGAAGATGCCTCTGGGCCACATGCCCTAATTCGTGTGCAATCACCGACGCCAGCTCCGCCTCAGTCTGGGTCGCAGTCACAAGGCCTGTAAATACAGCCATTCGGCTGCCCGGACCAGCGAAAGCGTTCACCATCGGACTGTCGATCAAGAAAAAACGAAGACTATCCGTATCGCCCACAAGACCACGCGACAGCCTCTGGCCCAGCGCGGTCACATATTCCGTGAGGAGCGGATCATCAATGAAAACAAGCTGCTTACGCGCGGCCGCTATGAATTCCCGGCCCATAGCCTGCTCTTCTGTTGAGGTCACAATGCCGGATTCGAGACTCCCTAAGGGCGAATCTTGCTCAGCACTGCCGGCCCCGCAAAATAAGGCTAAGAAAAGGCTCAGACACGCCATCGAAGCCTTTAGGGTAGGGTGCCTGCCTGCTCTCGTAATATCCACCCCCTAAGTTTATCAGTCACTTTTGCGATTGCTGATTGGATTCATCGTTCGCCGAAGATAAAATTACATATGGCGAGTTGTAATCCCGCCACTCGACGATGATCAGCAATAACAGGGTGCCACCCGCGGAGAAGCAATGTTGCAAGAAATGAGCAAAGACGACCTTACGAGTCGAGAAAATGAACTGGGTAACCAATTCAACGCGGCCTGTCAGGCGGGACTTAAACTTGATATGACTCGAGGAAAGCCATCGCCCGAGCAGTTGGATCTCGCCAACCCAATGCTATCGCTACCCGGAGATGGGGTATTTACAGATTCGGACGGCGTGGACTGCCGGAACTATGGTGGCATTGACGGACTGCCGCAGATGAAAGCGCTTTTCGCCGATATCCTCGGTTGCGAACCTCAAGATGTCATTGTCAGCGGCAACAGCAGTTTGACGATGATGTATGACGCGGTGGCTCGCGCAGTCCTATTCGGTGTTCCCGGTGGCGAAAAACCCTGGAGTCAACAGGGCACAGTTCGATTTCTGTGTCCGGCGCCGGGATATGACCGGCATTTTGAAATTACGTCTCATTTGGGCTTCGAGTTGCTCAATGTCGAATTGACTGACGAGGGTCCTGATATGGATCGTGTCGAGGTGCTTGCCTCTGATCACGCCGTGAAAGGTATCTGGTGCGTCCCTCGCTATAGCAACCCCACCGGAATTACCTATACCGATGAGGTTGCAAGACGTTTGGCAACAATGAATGCCGCGCCAGACTTTCGGATCTTTTGGGATAACGCTTATGCCGAACACCATTTAACGGAGGAGCAACAGCCGGTTCCCGATATTCTGCAAGCCTGCCGTGACGCCGGTCACCCCGACCGGGTTCTTATGTTCACATCAACATCTAAAATAACAATGGCAGGCGCGGGTGTGTCTGCAATGGCGGCAAGCCCGAACAATATTGATGACACGCGACGGCATCTTTCGGTCCAAACGATCGGTCCCGATAAACTGAATCAACTGCGTCATCTCAATTTTTTCAAAAACATTGAGGGTCTTCGAGCCCACATGGCTCGGATCGGCAAGATTCTGAAACCCAAGTTCGACCTGGTCAATGAACTTCTTGAACACAACCTGGGTGGAAAAGGGATTGCGACATGGTCTCAGCCGAAAGGCGGCTACTTCGTTAATGTCAACGCGCCTGATGACTGCGCTCGAACCATC
Organism: Candidatus Thioglobus sp.; assembly: GCA_004212795.1. Lineage (GTDB taxonomy): Bacteria > Pseudomonadota > Gammaproteobacteria > Arenicellales > UBA868 > UBA868. The sequence continues at coordinate 11,862 of SHBR01000004.1, read as the reverse complement.
ATTGATATGGCTGAAAAAGCCGGTGTAAAACTCACGCCCGCCGGCGCCCCCTTCGCTTATGGGCTCGATCCACAAAATCGGGTTATTCGGCTGGCGCCGAGTTTCCCGCCGCTGAGCGATATTCGACAGGCAATGGAGATTTTCACGCTCTGCGTCGAACTGGCGGCGATCCGAAAAGCTTTAAATTAAACGCTGTTAGATTATTTTTTTGTCTTTTGTTTATATTTTAAAATTAGATTAACTTCTAATATATTATTTACAAATACAAGTTTTGATACCCCCGTTAGGGTGATCATAGCCATCAACAACGGTGAGTAAAAAGACCAAAGGAAGAAATGTTTTGCTCTTTACGTCCCGTCAACGTTGTCAAAAAATTTAATTCATTAATAGGAGAAAAAAATTATGTCCGATAACGATCAAGAGCTAGATGCCCGGGGACTCAACTGCCCATTACCCATCCTTAGAGCCAAGAAAACACTAAATGGCATGGGTGCCGGAGCGCTACTGAAAATCATTGCCACCGATCCCGGCTCTGTTAAGGACTTTCAGGCCTTCGCAACCCAAACGGGCAACGAACTGATGTCGTCGTCTGAAGAAAATGGCGAATTTCATTTTCTCTTGAAGAAAGGCGGTTAACAAGTCTGTAGCCCATAGCGCAGCCACCTACTTAGACCATGCAGGCGGATCGGACATCAACTTATTTATTTAAATTGGCCGGGTTCATAAAAAAGGCGCCTTTCAGGCGCCTTTTTCGCTGATTCGATCCGAAGCCTGGTCAGGAAAAACAAATCCAGGTGGTGGCAATATATTTGTCATTACTTTGAACTTGCTGCCCCTGATGGAGATGTGTCCAAAACGGAGGAAATAACAAAAGGGCGCCGGTCTCGGGCCTGACACTCACATCCTGATGAAAAAATTCAGTTTGACCCTCTCCAGCGGGAAGTGAATTCAGATACCAAATAGCGACAAGCTGTCGCTGACTCAGAGGACCCGGGCCTGCGTCTACATGCCATTGGTAAAACTCCCCCTTAGCCGTACGCTGCAGTTGATATCCCATGTCTTTGAATTTATTCGACGCAAAAAATGGGTGCAATCCACTTAGTAAAGACAGACCAAGCTTCAACGACTCGAACAATGCGCCGTCAACGTCCCGCCACTCGGGTCGCCCCGAGATTCGAAGATCCGTTGACTGTTTAATCGATAGATCAAGCGCCGCGCCCGGACCAATGAGACCTTGCTGATGATGTGGGGAGGTCTCAAAACGATTCACAATATCCACACACAAATCAGAATCCAGCGCATCAGACAAACGATAAATAAAACTGCCTGGCTTTAACTCCCGGAACTCTCCACTCATGACCTCACCCATCCATAATGGTCAACGAATTCGAATTGTGAACCCACCGATGAATGGAGCGGCCGAAAAATATCCAGCCTGAAACGACTATTCATGCTCACAATCGCCGGTGGGTGAGCGATGGAAATCGCGCTCTTTTTTGTTTCGCCGCGTCTCGATTAATAGTCGCAAGAACGACTCCAGGCGAATCAGAACGCTCGCCGATCAACTCTCCCCAAGGCCCCACGATCAGGCTGTGTCCGTAGGTTTCCCGACCATGTGGGTGACGTCCGACCTGGGCCGGCGCGATAACCCAGGCCAGATTTTCTATTGCGCGGGCTCGCAAAAGCGTATGCCAATGCGCCCGTCCGGTGGGCACTGTAAAAGCGGACGGGATTGAAAATATCTCAGCCCCTCGCTGACTCAACGCGCGATAAAGCTCTGGAAAGCGCATGTCGTAGCAAATCGTCAGCCCAAACATCATCTCCTCAACGGTGGTGGTCACCAAATCCTCTCCCGAGGCAATATAGCTCGACTCACGATAAGCTTCCTCTTCGGAGACCTCAACATCAAAAAGATGAATCTTGTCATAACGACATAAACGTCGACCGGCGCGATCAAACATTAAACAGGAATTGGTCACTAACCCATCGGTTGCGGGAAAGGGGGTAGAGCCACCGATGATCACGACGCCCTGGGCTTTTGCCATCTCACTCAAGAACGCCTCTACCTCTGCGACCCTACGCGCGGCGTCTTGCCGCTGCTCGTTAGTTTCCGCCATTAACGAAAAATTCTCGGGAAGCCCAATCACATCTGCACCTCGTGCAGCGGCTTCAATAATCAAACCGCGAGCCGTCTCCAGATTGTCATCCAAAATCTCATGGGAGTTCATTTGAACTGCAGCTAAAACCAGGGAAGAATGGGGGTCAGTCATCAGCCGTTAATCATCGAACCACGTGGCGGCCGGATCGCCAACCAGAATATCGAGCCTTCGCGGCTCGTCTCCGTTTGTTTGTAACAAGATAACCGAAGCCGGTATCCCAAAAGAAACAAGCCATGTCCGAACATCGTGCGCCCATTGTGCCGCACTCGAATCTGCAAAATGACGAATCTTGATCCGGATCATTTCCTCATCATGAACAGAACTCAGTATCTGGCGAACCGTATCGTTGGCTAAAACCATCGATGTACTCACAACGGCTGGCCAATCAGAACGATCGAGCGTCATCCGCTGAACCGCTTCTTCGTTGGCGGTACATACCGCTGTCGTGCTCACAAACCCGACAAAGAAAAATATTTGGAGCAACTTACATCGATAGAAACGTCGGATCATCGAGAACATTTACATCAACACCACATCATATTGCTCTTGATTCTGGGAAGGCTCAACCTGAAGATGAATCGGCTTACCAATAAACTCCTGAAGATCCGCAAGACCCGTCGACTCCTCATCAAGCAAAAGATCAATTACCGATTGCGCGGCGACAACGAGATAGCCCTTAGCCCCAAAGGCACGCGCTTCTCGTAAAATCTCGCGAAAAATTTCGTAGCAAACCGTTTGAGCCGTTTTCTGGGTGCCACGGCCGCTGCAAACGGGACACATTTCTGAAATCCCGCGCTCCAGACTTTCTCGTGTTCGCTTGCGAGTCACTTCTACCAAACCGAGCACCGACATATCAGCAATCTGGCAGCGTGTTCGATCCCGAGAGAGCGCACGTTCAAATGCGTTAACAAGCTGGTCGCGATGCTCCTCATCTTGCATATCAATAAAGTCAATAATGATGATGCCGCCAATATTTCGAAGCCGGAGTTGGCGCGCAATTGCTTGCGCAGCCTCCATATTGGTTTTAAAAAGCGTCTCCTCAAGATTTCGTTTACCCACAAAACGACCCGTGTTGACATCAACCGTGGTCATCGCCTCCGTCTGGTCAAATACCAGAGAGCCTCCCGACTTGAGATTGACCGTTCGATCGAGGGCTTTTTGCATCTCGTCTTCAACCGAGTAAAGGTCAAAAATCGGTCGCTCACCCGGGTAAACCTCAATCCGGCTCGACATTTCGGGCATCAAATCATCGGCAAACTGACGCATCAACGCGTAGGTTTCATGAGAATCAACTCGGATTTTCTCGACGTCGTCTCGGGCAAGATCACGAATGACCCGAAGCGAAAGTGGCAAGTCTGCATGAATAAGCTGGGTCCCTTTTGCACCTGCCATCTTCTGTTCAATTTGCCGCCAACTGCGATTGAGAAACTCGATGTCTTTCCCAAATTGAATTTCCTCCTGGAATTCGGCGACCGTTCGAACAATAAACCCCGCTTCCATGGATTGTTGGTCAATCGCCGCGTCGAGCGCGGCCAGTAATCGAACCCGTTGATCGAGATCTTGAATGCGCTGAGAGATGCCCCGATGCGTAGACCCTAGAAGTAAGACGAGATAGCGAGACGGAATCGACAACTGGGTGGTCAGTCGGGCACCCTTACTGCCAATCGGATCTTTCGCAACTTGAACCACGATCTCTTGCCCCTCATGCACAAGGTCAACAATATCCGGTTTTGGGGCTTTTGCTTCTGATGCAGCGACTTCAACCCTCTCTACTTCATCACTTAAGCCCGTTGCATTAGGACGATGGGACATAAAATCAGACGCGTGCAAAAAAGCGGTGCGCTCAATACCAATATCAACAAAAGCCGCCTGCATACCCGGCAGTACACGCACGACTTTTCCCTTATAAATATTGGCAACAATGCCACGGCTTCGGCTGCGCTCAATGTGCAACTCCTGAAGACTGCCATTCACAACAACAGCAACGCGTGTCTCCTGCGGTGTCACGTTGACTAATAGTTCTTCGCTCATTATTCAATACGCCGATGGTGCCAAGTCGGATAAACGTTGGCGTTGTTGAGTAGTCTGAATGTCTCACGAAGCGGCAGGCCCATCACGCCATAATAACTGCCCCGAAGATTCTCGACGAAAACCGCCGCCCGACCTTGGATCGCATATCCGCCCGCCTTATCAAATGGCTCCTCGCTTGCACAATAATCATCAATTAATGCTTCGGAAAGCGAGCAAAACATCACTTCGCTCGTCACGACTTCTGATGCCTGTTGATTATTCCAGAGCACACTCACCGCTGTGATGACTTCATGCGTCCGGCCCGACAGGCGCCGGAGCATTTGCTTGGCATGACACTCACTGCGTGGTTTGCCAAGCGACTCGCCGTCCACCACCACAGTGGTATCCGAGCCCAGAAACACCTTCATTTTTGAATCAGGTCCCAGCATCTTTTTGGCGGCAGCTGCCTTCATCATACTGAGGCGCTCGGTAAGCAATGGCGGATCCTCTCCCGGCGTCATCGTTTCATCTACTTTAGGCTCAACAATCTCAAACTCATATCCCGCCTGCCTGAGAAGCTCGGCACGACGTGGCGACTGAGACGCAAGACATAAACGGGGCGTCATCAAACTTTACCGGCTCGGTGATAAGGGAGACCTTCCAATATCGCGTAACTGCGATATAACTGCTCTGCAAGTATTACTCTGACGAGCGGATGGGCAAGTGTGAGTGATGATAAAGACCATTTTGCATCAACAGCACTTAAAACCTGTGCCGACAATCCCTCTGGGCCGCCGATGATAAGGGCGATATCACGCCCCATACGCATCCAGGCGCTTAACGCGCCCGCCAATGCCTCTGAGTCGTAACAACGGCCCGTTTGGTCGAGGGCAATCTGATAACTGCCTTTCGGAACTGCCTGAAGCAATCGCTCACCCTCTTCTTGAACAACTTGATTTAACGGCGACTTATTGCCCCGACGCGGACTATCCACCTCGATGAGTTCAAGCGACACACCTTTGCTGAGGCGTTTGGCATACTCCGAGAAACCGCGATCGACCCAGTCAGGCATTCGGCGCCCCACCGCCACCAGATTGATCCGCACTTTTTAAGCCTCTGTTGAGTCTTCGACCTGTTGTCCCCGAGCCCGACTGAGTTGCAAGCCCAGACGCTCGTTCCAGAGTCCTTCAAGATCATAGAACTCCCGGGTCGCAGGCACCATCAAGTGCACAATTACATCGCCAAAATCCAGTAATACCCACTCGCCTTCGCTCTCACCCTCCACGCCAATCGGTTTAAGGCTGTGTTTAACCCCCGACTCGCGAACCTTTTCCGCAAGTGCCATCACGTGCCGGGTTGAAGTACCACTCGCCACAACCATCCAGTCTGCGATCTGGGTGAAAGGGCGAATATCCAGTTCGAGAATATTTTCCGCTTTGGCATCATCAAGCGCCTCGATAATCCACTGGCGAATGCCCTCCAGATAATTTTCAGTCTCATCATTCATATAACTGATGCTCGCTTATGTATTGAGCGATAGCAAGAGGTACTTTCATTTCGATTGATTTTTTTTCGGCTAAATCGAATCGAATGTCTGCCGATGAAACATCAACCGGGGGCACTTCCACGGACTTGATCCAGCCTACGCTGCCTGGCGGCGGCATCGCGCTTCCTCCCGTCTCGCGTTGGCGCCACCAATCGGGAAGTGGGTTCGGAAAAGTCCAGCCCGGTCGATGCATCACGGCGACTCCGGCCAGATCGAATATCTCCTCCCATCGATGCCATGAGGGTAAATTGAGAGCGGCATCTAGCCCCAAGGCTAAGCACAATGTTTGATGAGGGTGCTCGGCCCTTAATTCATTCAGCGTCAATATTGAATAAGACGGTCCGACTCGATTGATTTCCCGCGCATCAATCGTAAACAGCGGCTGCTCCGCTATGGCTAACTGCAACATAGCAACACGGTGTTGGGCTGATGCAATGGGTGATGATCGATGAGGCGGCTCCCCAACCGGCAACCAGATCACATTCGTGGCTTTAAGTGACTCGCAGAGTCTAGTGACCGCTTGTAAATGTCCGATATGCACCGGATCAAACGTCCCGCCAAAAACAATGAGGGGGGTGCGATCGAACTCAGACAACCGAACGGTCCATCATATTTAAGGGCGAGTCGTCCCGTCCCCGAAAACAACATATTTCTGAATGGTCAGACCTTCCAGTCCCACGGGGCCGCGCACGTGCAAACGATCCGTACTAATGCCGATTTCGGCGCCCAAACCATACTCAAAACCATCCGCAAATTGGGTGGAGGCATTTACCATCACCGAGCTCGAGTCCACTTCCCGTACAAATCGCTGACTTCTCTCAAGATTATTGGTCACAATCGCATCCGTATGCCCCGACCCATAGCGTCCAATGTGGTCGATCGCCTGGTCGACGCCATTCACTATTCGAATCGCGAGAATAGGCGCCAGATACTCCGCACTCCAGTCATCTTCGGACGCAGCCTGGCAATCGGGAATCAGCTCGCAGGTTCGTTCACACCCTCGAATTTCGACACCCGCCTCTCGATACTTCGGCACCAATTGCGTAAGAACAATCGAAGCGTTGGTTGAATCCAGCAACAGCGTTTCCATTGCACCGCACACACCATAGCGTCGACACTTCGCGTTATACGCAACCGCTACCGCCTTATCGATATCTGCATCGGAGTCAATATAGACGTGGCAGTTACCGTCCAGATGTTTAATCACCGGCACCCGGGCATCCGCGCTGACTTTTTCAATCAGGCGTTTCCCACCGCGCGGCACAATCACATCAATGTACTCGGGACTTCCTAGCATTGCTGTAACGGCCTCGCGATCAGTCGTTGATAGCACTTGAATAACATGCTCGGACAAGCCGGCGTCGATAAGGCCGAGTGACAGACACGCTGAAATTGCTTGATTGGAATTCAATGCTTCTGAGCCACCCCGCAGAATTGCGGCGTTGCCCGATTTTAGGCATAAGCCCGCAGCGTCTGCCGTCACGTTGGGTCGCGACTCGTAAATGATTCCAATGACGCCCAACGGCACCCGCATCCGGCCGACGGTAATGCCAGAAGGGCGGGCATTCATATCATCTATCTGCCCTACCGGATCCGGCAAAGCCGCTATCTGAGTCAACCCCTCGGCCATCGCATTCACCCGGTCGGGCGTTAACTCCAGTCGATCGAGTAGGGCGGATGACAGGCCCGACGCATGAGCGGCATCCAGATCTTTCGCATTAGCGGCGAGGATATTTTGGGCGTCACTGCTAATCCGCTGCGCCATCGCTTCGAGCGCGGCGTTCTTGGTGCCTGTACTCGCTTGTGCAATTTCCTTTGATGCGAGGCGAGCATTTCGCCCTGACGCATCAATCCAGGCTCTAATCGAGTCAGACAAATGTAAAACTTTATTCATGTTTTCAATAATTTAACGCCGTATTACGCTGCAACATGGTTATACCACAAAGCAATAAAACAGCCCGCTCCACCTCCGCCCATGCGCCGCCCGCGGTCTGGGCGCGCCCTTTAATCACGCGGTCGGTGAATGCCAGTTGGCTCAGCAGCTGCCCTAAAGCATCGGAACTCAGTCTCTTTAAAGCCGCACTGATATAGCGCTCACGACTTCGCCAGACCCGGAACTGCTGAAAGACATTTCGCTGATCAGCGCCAGCTGCCATCTCTTTCGACATGGCATAAAGGACTCGGACCTCTCTCGCAATTGCCCAATTTATCAAAATAGCCTCGTTACCTTCCCTTTGAAGTCCATAAAGCATTCTTAAAGCCGCCATTGCCTTCCCGGCCAATGCCTCGTCAACAAGAGCGAAAACAGAAAATCTAGCCTGATCGGCCACCAGAACTTCGAGTCCCGACTCATCAAGTTCGCGCTCCCCGAGGAGAAGCGGCAGCTTGTTGATCTCCTGAGCGGCAAAAAGCAGATTTCCCTCTGAGTAATAGGCGAGCCGATCAATTGCGCCACGAGTCGCCTTAACACCGTTGGCTCGAAGCCGATCCGATATCCATGCGGGTAGTTGCTGGGCCGTTACGGCCCGGGCTTCGACTGAAGTCCCTGAGGATTCGACCGTCTTGAACCATTTGCTCGATTGAATCGGTTTATCGACCCGACCCAGAATAATCGAGAGATGGTCGCTGGGGTCTGCTTTCTCAATAAATTCAATGAGCGCTTTTGCGCCCGCATCCCCGGGCTTCCCAGTGGGAAGTCGAATCTCGAGCAACCGGCGAGTGGAAAATAACGACAGCGACTGACCGGTGTCGCGTATTTGCTGCCAATCAAGATCAACGCCCGCTGTAAAACGCAGCACCTCGTCGATACCCTGCTGTCGCGCAGCACGACGAATCATGTCGGCGCTTTCCTCAATAAGGAGTGGCTCTGCGCCAAAAATCAGGTAGGTGTTCGAAAGCCCTTTCTCAAGCTGATCGGATAGAGCGTTAGACGCTATTCGCACCGTGCGACCTCCCGCCAAGCGTTCTAAACATAAACAGCAGTTAGAGGATCAGATTCTGGCGCTTTCAAGGCGATGCCATCGAGCCGTCGAATAATTCGGCGGGTCACCTCCTCACGCATCGATTTTTTCAAGGCCTCTTCTTCTTGCTTTTTTTGAAGGAGATCCGTACTGCTGTATTCAAGCTCACGGGTGAAATTCAGTGATGTATTGCCCACGAGTATCTTGCCCTGACGATCAACCACACGATACAAAACGCTGTACTCAAGCTCGTATCCTGTCGCCGTACCGTTGCTATCGACAGAAATCACCTTACGGGTGTATTGCACTGTCGCGAGATCAATAATTGCAGTCGCTGATTCTGCGTCCTTTACCGGATTCACGCCGCTCTGCTTCAGGGCCATTCGGAGGTCAACAACAAGCTGATTATCCTGTCCCGTTACCCAAGGTTTTGACAGGGTGGGCCCAAGTTCGACAAGGCCACGCAATTGAAAGCCGCAGCCGGCAACCAAACCGGCTAACGCAAAAATGACGATTTTTTTCTTTAGCATCAACAACTTTCCAAAACGATTATCAACGGATCAGGACTTGTGTCACATTATAGCGAGGGCGCCCGTCGGGGGTTCTAAAAAAAAGGTCGCAGGACCAACTTTCCGGGATAGCGTTTGGCCATGAAATCGGTCTGGGCTTGTGCGATCTCCTTTAACGGATACACCTTGGAAACCAGTGGCCGTATAGATCCCGTGTTAATCAGAGAAACCAGCGCGCGAAAAACCTCGCGAGACTGATAGGTGCATCCAAACACCGTCAGATCCTTCAAATAAAGCGTCCTCAAATCGACCTCCGCCATGGGACCTGCAATCGCGCCGGAGGTCGCAAGACGACCACCCGGACACAGGGCGTCGAGAAACTCTCCAAATTGATTGCCTCCCACGACATCAATCACGACTGTAAAGCCCTCTTTAGGAAGTGATGCGTCTCTGTCCAGCACGCTTTGTGCGCCGGCGGCTAAAACAGCATCGGCTTTGGGGGCAGATGCAATCGCCGTGACCCGAGCGCCTTTCTGGCGAGCCAGTTGGACTGTTGCCAATCCAACGCCACCCGACGCGCCGGTCACCAGGACTCGGTCACCGTCGTTCACTTGTGATCGGGTCAGAAGATTCAGCGCGGTTCCGTAAGCACATGGCATGGCACCAATCTCAATGTCCGTCAACGGAGATTCACTCACATCAAATAATTGATCCGCCGACACGCAACAATACTGTGCGAAAGCGCCATCGCGCTCAGAGCCCAGTGCCTCAAAATAAACAGGTGCCCCTGATTTTGCGATCGGCTGGTTCAGCGCACAGGTGACGCGTTTTCCAATCTCCGGTGAACTCACCCCATCACCCAGTGCAACCACCTCACCACAAAGATCGCCGCCTTGAATTCGAGGAAACACCAGCGCGCCGCCCCATGCGCCATCAGCGGTTATCTCCCCGAACGCCGCATTGGTCGGAGCAGTGACGGTTTTGGCATACCATCCAAGGCGCGTATTAATGTCCGTGTTATTCACTCCAGCCGCCGACACCCGGACGAGCGCTTCACCGGCTCCGGGTTGTGGCGTAGAAAGATCATCTCGCCAGATCAATTTTTCCGGCCCGCCGTGACCGACCAGCTGAACGCCGAACATCGTTTCAGGGATCACGCGTCAACCATTCATGGGCACCCGTTGGCGTATCAATTCATCCGGGCTGTCGATCTTAAATGACCACATTCACTAATTTGCCGGGCACGACAATCACTTTGCGAACATCCTGATCACCAATATGCCGGGCGATTTTCTCGTCAGAAAGAACAGCTTCGCGAATCTCGGACTCATCCGCTTCTGAACCAATCTCAACATGCCCGCGGAGCTTTCCATTAACTTGCACTACCAGAGACTGTGTTGCTGACACTAGGGCACGCTCATCCACCTCGGGCCATGGCGCATCAAGAAGATCTCCCTTCATATCAAGGACCTGCCACAGGGCGTGACATAAATGAGGCGTAATGGGTGCGAGCACCCGAACCAGGATACCGAGCGCCTCTCGCATCACCGCGATTCGCTTGTCATCAGCGCCGGGCTTAAAACGATCAAGCGCGTTGAAACTTTCCATACAGGCGGCAACCACGGTATTAAATTGGCCGCGATCCATATCACGGCTTATTTTCTGTAACGCCCCATAAAACACCCGCCGCAGCGCCTGAGTTTCGTCATCAAGGGCCGCCGGCACACTTCGATCAACGGACACCTGTTCCAGATTCGCGTGCACTAAAGTCCACAGTCGCCGCAAGAAACGCTGCGATCCGGCCACAGCATCATCGTTCCATTCCAGCGCCTGGTCAGGCGGCGCGGCAAACATCGTAAATAAACGAACCGTATCGGCCCCGTAGCGATCCACCAAGGTTTGAGGGTCCACGCCGTTGTTCTTGGACTTGGACATGGTCGTCCAGCCTGTTGCATTCAATTCAACGCCATCCGAGAGGCGGCGGGCGCCCAGCGTTTTGCCTTTTGTATCTTTCTCGGTCTCGACGTCTTCAGGTTTTACCCAAACACGCCCATGCTCGGTACTATCGTGGTAGTACGCCTCCGCCAGAACCATGCCCTGACAAAGCAATTTGGTTGCCGGCTCATCGCTTTTCACAAGACCGATATCCCGCATCAGTTTGTGCCAAAAACGAAAATACATGAGGTGTAACACCGCATGCTCGATGCCGCCGATATAGTGATCAACCGGCAGCCAGTAGTTCGCCCGTTCATCGAGCATACCGTCAGCACCCGGTGTGCAATACCGTGCGTAATACCAACTGGATTCCACAAAAGTATCAAACGTGTCAGTTTCCCGCTCAGCGTCCTTGCCACATTGCGGACACGTCGTCTTGCGCCATTCAGGGTCAGCCTTGATCGGGGATTGAACCCCCATGAAAGTCACATCCTCGGGCAATAGCACAGGCAAGTCTTTTTCAGGCACCGGCACCGCGCCACACGCATCACAGTAAATCACCGGCACGGGGCATCCCCAATAGCGCTGGCGAGAAACACCCCAGTCTCGAAGGCGATAGTTCACTTTGCGTGTTCCAATGCCTTTTTCTTCAATAAAATCAGCAATGCGCTCAAACGCATCCTTGAAAGGTAAGCCACTAAACGACCCCGAGTTCACCGTCACCGCGTCTTCTTTAGCTGGCC